>JAUHXB010000287.1 GCA_030427215.1 Alphaproteobacteria bacterium
TCGCTGATTCCTATGATCATCCAACATCACTTTTTCATGTCTGTCGTCAGGCGCATTTTGAAGATGGATACTTGATACGCCATGCGCAGAATGCTTTCCGACAAGGTATCATGCCACCAAAGTCATCTCCTACCGAAACAAAATGGAGAGAAAACATAGGCGAACTTAAATTATGGAGTGATGATTTTCTGGATCAAATCTATGATGCCGTTTTACCCGCCTTAGAACTTGCACGAGCAAACATTACAAAATTATTAAAAACTCATAATTCAGTATTTGATAAAGAAACAGTTTCCTTTGCGTTAAGAGAACAACGCATGGATCATTTATGGGATGCAATGACCAATATGGACCAAAAATATACCCCTACTCCATCGCCTTGATGATGTCTTCGGTCATTTTTTTCGCGTCGCCCAATAACATCATTGTGTTTTCATTGAAAAATAGAGGGTTATCAACGCCTGCGTAGCCTGTTCCGAGTGATCGTTTGACAAATAAAACCGTTTTGGCCTTTTCAACATCCAAAATGGGCATGCCAAAAATTGGGGATGAGGCATCCGTTTTTGCCGCGGGATTTGTAATGTCATTCGCGCCAATCACAAAGGCCACATCCGTTTGCGCAAAGTCACGATTAATATCATCCAATTCCAACACATCGTCATAGGGCACGTTGGCTTCGGCCAATAAAACATTCATATGCCCCGGCATCCGCCCGGCGACAGGGTGAATGGCATATCGTACGGTAATACCCTCGGCCTTTAAAAGATCAACCATTTCACGAAGCGCGTGTTGTGCCTGCGCCACCGCCATACCGTATCCAGGGACGATAATAACGGATGATGCATTTTTCATGATGAACCCTGCATCATCAGCCGATCCAATTTTAACAGGCCTGTCCCCCGCCGCGGCCGTTGGTGAGACGGCTGCATCATCGGCACCAAATCCGCCCAAAACAACATTGAGGAAAGATCGATTCATCCCCTTACACATGATATAGGATAAAATCGCACCTGACGCGCCGACCAATGCACCCGTGATAATCAACAAAGTGTTCGCAAGGGTAAATCCAATCCCAACCGCGGCCCATCCGGAATATGAATTCAACATGGAAATCACAACGGGCATGTCCGCACCGCCAATTGGAATAATAACCAATACACCAAGAACCAATGCCAAAATAATTAGCGCCAAAAACACGGTTGCAGATTGCGTAAAGCAAAATAACAAAATTAAAATAATTGATAAAATCCCTAGCGTCGCATTTAATTTATGTTGCCCCGAAAACATAATCGGTTTTCCCGAAATCAATCCCTGCAATTTACCAAAGGCAATGATGGATCCCGTAAATGTAATGGCACCAATGACCGCGCCCAATGACATTTCAAACAAACTGTTCCCCGCAATGATGCCGTCAATTGAAATACCATAGGCATCGGGGTTCACAAACGCAGCACACGAAATCAACACGGCGGCAAGTCCGATAAGCGCGTTAAACAATGCAACCAATTGGGGTAAATCTCGGAAATCAACCTTTTTCGCAATCAGCGTTCCAATAATTCCACCAATGGCAATCGCCAAAATTGGCATGACGAAATTTTCAACTTGGGGCAGGGAAAAACTAACCACAATCGCCAGCGCCA
>JAUHXB010000041.1 GCA_030427215.1 Alphaproteobacteria bacterium
ATCGGCCTTCGCCTTGTCAAATATTGATCCCATAATCAAATTTGATCGATAAAAATATTGTTGCAATTTTCGTTCATAGGCGGCGAAATCCTTGATCGGGCGTTGGGCCACGCCGCTATCCATTGCGGCCTTTGCAACGGCAATGGGTAATTTCACGATTAACCGCGGATCAAATGGTTTTGGGATTAGGTAATCTGGTCCAAATTCCAATGCTTCATCGGCGTATACGGCGGCGACTTCGTGAGATGCCTCGGCCTGGGCCAACTCGGCTATCGCCTCGACGCAGGCCAATTTCATTTCTTCGTTAATTTGTGTCGCGCCGCAATCCAATGCTCCACGGAACAGGAATGGGAAACATAAAACGTTGTTCACTTGGTTTGTGTAGTCGGATCGCCCTGTACATACAATTGCATCAGGGTGTGATTCCTTTACCAATTCAGGCATAATTTCAGGGGTCGGATTGGCAAGCGCCATAACAAGCGGCTTATCGGCCATTTTGGCGCAATTATCTTGGGATAACGCACCTGCGGCGGACAGCCCTAAAAAGACATCTGCCCCTTCAATGGCGTCATCCAATGATCGTGCATTTGTATCAACGGCAAATTGCTCTTTGTAAGGGTCCATGCCCTCCGTACGGCCCTTATAAATGACACCATTGCGATCACATACAGTGATGTTGTCTTTGGGAAGGCCAAGCGCAACCAAGATTTTAAGGCATGATATAGCGGACGCCCCCGCGCCATTGGCGACAAGTCGAATATCGCTCATGTCACGTCCTGATAATTTAATCCAGTTTTTGAAGGCCGCGCCAACAATAATTGCCGTTCCATGTTGATCGTCATGGAAAACAGGGATATTCATTTCGGCCTTTAGGCGGGTTTCAATTTCAAAACATTCGGGCGCTTTGATATCTTCCAAATTAATACCACCAAATGATGGTTCCATTGATTTCACCGTTTTGCAAAAGGCATCCACGTCTGTTTCATCAATTTCAATATCAATGGAATCAATGGCCGCAAATTTTTTGAACAAGACGGATTTTCCCTCCATCACGGGTTTTGACGCTAATGCACCAATGTTACCAAGACCAAGCACAGCCGTTCCATTGGATATCACTGCAATCATATTGCCGCGGGATGTGTATCGATATGAATCCATCGGATTTTTTTCAATTTCCAAACATGGCGCGGCAACACCGGGGGAATAAGCCAAGGCCAAATCACGTTGTGTGGTTAATTGCGTTGTGGCCTTTATCGCAATTTTACCGGGGGTCGGAAATTCGTGATAATCTAACGCTTCTTGATCGAATGATTTTTTGTCTGGCATGTCATGGTTCCGTTTTTAATATTATTGAATGCCATGACTATGGCGTATTCATCATTTCATTCCAAGGTCATAAATACCTTGCAAAGCAGCAAGCGAAATATTATATCTTTATGCCTATCAACCCATGTGCGATCGTGGCGGAATGGTAGACGCGCAGCGTTGAGGTCGCTGTGGGAGATAATCCCGTGGAAGTTCGAGTCTTCTCGGTCGCACCATATTATGATTTTACTGACCTATGCCTCCACTATAGAAATAGTAACCTATTCCCGCTAGGAAGATTGAATTGCCATACAAGCTATGCTCAAATGTCACAAGTGCCAATGATTTTGTTCGAAGGTATGTATAGGCAAAAAGCAGTCCGCCAAAAAAAGAAAAAACAGGTGCGATCCAATTGAGAAACAGCATATGGGCATAGCCAAAGACAATGGCACTCACAATAATTTTGGCTTTATCTGATTTTAGATAAGGGCCATATCGTTTCATAAAAAATGAACAGAAAATAAATTCCTGAGGTAGAGCAGATAGAATTGGATAAGCCAAAATTAAAAATGGAATAATTTGAGGCATTTCGCGCGGAATAATAAAAAGCCGCTCAGGTGAATACCACCATGTAAAGGCACACATAAGAATCGTTCCAATAATCCATTTGCTTAAAATTGGGCGGATATTGTCCCATGTCATCTCTTTCCAGTTCCACTCATCTTTGAAAGAGAGCCATAGTTTTTGTTTTTTATCAGTGATCTGGGGCCAGATGACACTTGTGTAGAGAATACGAAACCATATAAAAAACGTATAAATGCCTGCCCCCCACAAGAAACTAAACATCATGTTGCCCGAATTTGTTGTCCATATAAGGGTAGGAAGCACGATACATAGAATAATAAATTCAAAAATGGTGAAGATGTCTGTTTTATATGATGTCTTCATAAGGTTTTTACTTTTCATGGTTTGCGTTCCTTGCTATGACATAGGGCATGTATTGCCCATTTTGTAGCGCAGATGACACACAGGTCAAGGATTCTCGACAGGCGGAGGAAGGAAATGCCATTCGCCGTCGTCGGTCATGTGTACAATGTGGTGGGCGTTTCACAACGTTCGAGAGAACGCAATTGCGTGAACTTTTTGTTATAAAAAATAACGGTGATCGCGAATTATTTGAGCGTGAAAAATTGTATCGTTCAATGAAGACACCTCTGCGTAAACGCCCTATTGATGCGGCAAAATTGGAAAACATGGTGAATGGTATTGTACGGCAGTTAGAATCTCTTGGCGATACAGATATATCAACAAAACAGATTGGTGAATTGGTTATGAATGCCTTTGCGGAAACAGATCAGGTGGCTTATATCCGTTATGCTTCTGTTTATAAAGATTTTCGTGAAGTTGAGGACTTTAACGATTTTGTTGATAATATTCAAAAAATACAAGATGTAGGGTAGAGGGGATTAATATGGTTGATTTGTCTGGAAAAAGAGCGCTGATTACAGGGTCAACTAGTGGTATTGGGTTGGGAATTGCGCGTGTTTTACATGCAAAAGGGGCGCATATTATTCTCAATGGATTTGGTGATGAGGCCGAAATTGTAAAGATACAAAAAGAATTAAACGCAGATTATATTAATACGGATTTATCGAGTGAACAGGGTGTTATTGATTTAATTAAACAAACGGGCGACGTTGATATTTTGGTTAATAATGCAGGTATTCAACACACATCACCGATTGAAAATTTTCCATCTGATAAATGGAATTTGATTATGAATTTGATGTTATCTGCACCATTTTTCGCAACAAAGGCCGCGTTACCATCTATGAAATCAAAAGGGTGGGGACGTATTATCAATATTGCCTCTGTTCATGGGCTTGTTGCTTCGCCTTTTAAATCGGCTTATGTTTCGGCGAAACATGGCGTTATTGGATTAACAAAGGTAACGGCGTTGGAAAATGCAGAAGCAGGTGTCACATGTAACGCGATTTGCCCAGGGTGGGTTTTAACACCACTGGTTCAAAAGCAAATTGACGCTATCGCTGAAAAAGAAGGCATTTCAAATGATGAAGCCCGAGTCATATTATTGAGCGAAAAAGAACCAACGCTGGATTTTACAACACCTGAAGACATCGGCGAAATGGTCGCGTTTTTATGTTCTGATGCGGCAAGAAATATCACAGGATCAGCTTACACAATGGATGGTGCATGGTCCGCGCGTTAGACGGATTTCTTTTTTAATCGTTTATTTTTATCAATGATTAAAAGATTTGAAATAATAACCAAACTTCCACCAACTATAATCATCGGGCTGAGATCACTCATCTCTAATAAATACAACCATATAATGGCCAAAACGGGTGATATATAGCAAAGCATATTGATTGTTGATGATGGTGATTTAAGGATGGCCAAGGTCATGAGCATTGACCCAATGCAGAATATGAACACTCCGGCAAAACTGGCGTATAAAAATCCATCTAACGAGGTTGAAATGTCATCAAAAAAGACGATCAAAAGAAATAGTGTTGGAGGCAATGCAATAATACGACGGATAACCTCACCAATAAACGCACAATCCAAACCAGGTTCAGATTGTTGTAAAACAATTTTAGATACTTGGTTTGATATTTCCGCGCTTAAAACTATGGACAAAGCCAAAGACAGACTGCCGATCAATGCGACTAAAACACCAAGGATTGAAATAAGATCATTGCTGTCTATAAACGATCCAAAATCCGTAAAAATTGTGATTATATTAGTCTGACTGCCCAGCATGATCATCAATACACCGATCATTGCAATAACCGCTGTAAGAAAGTCTTTGTAGGTCAGTGTAGTCCAACTTTTGCTAATCAATATAGGTGCCAAAAGCATGGCAAATAATGGCCATGCTTCTATAATAATTGCCGCGGCCGCTTTTGAGGTCATGCTCATCGACAAAACAAAGCAAAAATTATATAACGTTGAAACAAGACCGATTAGTCCAAGATACATCCATTGATCAAACTCTAATGATTTGGTTATGGTTTTTAAATTCTGCCATACTACTGACTTTTGTTTGATGATAAATAATGAAAATAACGCAGCGGATATTCCGCAAGACAAATGAATCACTAAAACAAACATTGGCGCACCGATTTTACCGTCTGATAATGCGACAACGGCTGGATAAAGGCTCCATAAAAATGCGGAAACCAACATAATATAAATTGCCTGCATGAACCGTCTTTCCCTTTGTATTCTGATTTTAAAATTCGTATAGTGCGAATGTATTAAGTCTAACTTTACTGGAGCATAAAAACAATGCGTATTGAATCCGATCTTAAACTTGATTTTAAAGATGTCTTGATAAGGCCTAAAAGGTCTACGCTTGGCTCTCGTAAAGAAGTTGATATCAAACGTGAATTCAAAATGAAATGGTCAGGGCGAACCTATGAAGGTGTGCCGATCATTGCCGCCAATATGGACGGTGTTGGGACGTTATCGATGGCGCGTGCCTTTTATAAACAGGGTGACATGTTGACTGCGGCGCTTACCAAACATTATTCCGTTGATCAATTGGTTGATTTTTTTACATCGGATGCATCTGAAAATGCATGGTATTCTGTTGGTTTAAGCGAAAACGACTCTGATAAATTAGCCGAAGTGTTAAAACACGTTCCCGCCGAAAAAATCAATAAGCTCTGTATTGATGTCGCCAATGGTTATTCAGAACGATTTAACAATTTTGTCAAAAAAATGCGTGATACGTATCCTGATAAAACTATCATGGCAGGGAATGTTGTGACAGGTGAAATGACAGAAGAATTAATGTTATGTGGTGCGGATATCGTCAAGGTCGGTATTGGCCCTGGGTCCGTGTGTACCACGCGGAAAATGACAGGCGTTGGATACCCACAATTATCCGCAACGATTGAATGCGCGGACGCTGCGCATGGGCTTAGTGGCCTTGTTTGCGCCGATGGTGGGTGTACCGTTCCGGGGGACATTGCCAAGGCATTTGGTGCAGGGGCTGATTTTGTGATGTTGGGTGGTATGCTTGCCGGACATGACCAATGCGAAGGCGAAATCACAGAGGGCGCCAATGGACAAAAATTCTGCACCTTTTATGGGATGAGCAGTGATACAGCAATGGAAAGACACAGCGGCGGCGTCGCCGAATATCGCGCGTCTGAGGGAAAAACGGTTCGTATCAAACATCGTGGTGACGTGAATGATGAAACGTTACAAGGGATTTTAGGCGGATTAAGGTCTACTTGCACCTATGTCGGGGCGCGCCAATTAAAAGAATTGTCAAAACGCACGACCTTCATTATGGTAGGGCAACAAATTAATAACGTCTTTGGAGAGAGTTAAGGCAATCATGAACGAAGAAAACACAGCACAAAGATTACAAGAAACCGCGGCGAAATGTTTATCGTCTTTGGATGCATGGAATAAAGATTTAAAAGACACGGATGCGCGCGAAGGGTTGTTAGAAGCCGTTCACGAATTACGCAAGGTCACGTCCCGTCTTGAAATCGATATTGCGATGAATGACCGCAAGGTTGTTAATGCAAAACCATTGCCCGTTCCAACACATAAATCAAAGATGAATAAGAAAGATAACAAGCCGTTATCTGAAATTTTACCCGTTGCCGAGATTAAAGCCGCAGGTGAAAAGCGTAAAATCAAGATTGAAGAAGAGAAACAAGCTAAACGCGATCAGCAAAATCAAAATAATGATAATGCTTCTCAGGACACTTCTGCCGAAGCTCAGGAAGAAAAGCCAAAAGCTCCTCGCAAACCTCGACGTAAAAAAATGGAAGATAAAGGGGAAGAATAATTCTCTAAAACTTATGCGATAATATCAGGGATAAGATCCGATTCTATTTTTTGAATTTCGTCTTTTAAAAACAGCTTACGCTTTTTCAATCGTTGTAATTGAATGAAATCAACAGGGGGCGATGTCATCAATTTGCTGATGACGTCATCTAAATCGCGGTGTTCCTCTTGTAAGATTGCAAGCTGCGCTCGCAATTCTTCTTCGTATTCACTATCCATATCAATGCTTTATTTTAAAATGTTAATTTATGGAATATATCAGAAAAAACGCTGTTTATTAAGTTCTTTCTTTGTGTAGTATAGCATATGAGTAAAAAAATTGGAATATTAACCAGCGGTGGCGATTGTGCGGGATTAAATGCCGTTATTCGGTCGGTTGTGCATTACGCAGATTCGTTAGGATGGGAAGTCTATGGCATTTTAAATGGGACGCATGGGTTAATGTCCGACCCACCGCGCGTTCGACAATTAACACCGTCCGAATTTGATGGCACAATTTTACGCCAAGGCGGAACCATCCTTGGTACAATGAATAAAGGTAACCCCTTTGCCTTTCCTTGCGCCGATGGAACAACAAAAGATTTATCCGACGATATTTTAAAAGGTATAAAAACTCTTGGCCTTGATGCCATTATCGGTATTGGCGGGGACGGCAGTTTCGCCATTTTAAAACAGCTGGCTGATCTCGGCGGGTTTAACATGGTGGGCGTGCCCAAAACGATTGATAATGATTTGGGCTGTACCGAAGTGTCGGTTGGATTTGATACCGCCGTGATGGTCGCGACCGAGGCGTTGGATAGGTTACAACCCACCGCGGCATCGCATGATCGTGTGATGATTTTGGAAGTCATGGGTCGCGATGCAGGGCATATCGCGTTAAGCGCAGGAATAGCAGGGGGCGCGGATGTGATTTTAATCCCTGAAATCCCATACAGCCTTGATTCAATTGCTGAAAAAATCCAATCAGTTAAGGCCAAGGGTCGTAATTTCGCTATGATGATTGTGTCCGAGGCGGTGAAGGATGAAAATGGCAATCCTTTGCAAAAAACATTCGCCGATGGTCAAAAACGCCTTGGTGGAATAGGGGATTATCTTGGGGAAAAGATTGCATCTAAAACAGGGTCGGAAACACGCGTGACCGTCCTTGGGCACACGCAACGTGGCGCACAACCAACCTTTACGGACAGGATGATTGCGTCGGCATTTGGTGTTCACGCGGTTGATTTAATTCGCGAGGGTGAATACGGCCGTATGGTTGCATGGCAAAACCGTAAGGTTGTTGATGTACCAATCGCCGATGCCATCGCAACATATCAAGAGGTCGACACGAACGGAACATTGGTCCACACCGCCAAAGCCCTTGGGATTTGTTTAGGGGATTAACCCAACTTTTCAAAAAACAGGTAAACATCACCGATTCGAATGCCGTATTTATAGATGCTGGCCTTATTGAATAAGGTCTTGCCATCTGGCATTAAAAACATCCAATCGTCAAATTTAACGCGCATTGTTTTGTCTTGGTAAGACAGATCGAATGTATATTGCCAATTAAACGCGTTACCCGATAACTCCCCATTGGCCATACCAACCACACCATCGGCATAACCTTCGAACGTTTTGTCACTTGTTTTAGTTAATTCCCAAATGCGTTGTTCTGTTTGGCCATCATCGTAAACAAAATCCTCAACCAATTTGAGTGTTTGATTTTCCTTGTCCCATGTCCCTGTAATATTAACATCAAAACGACGGCGGACCTTGCCAAATCGATCTTGAAAAACGCCACTAGCCTTTGTTTTGCCGTTAAAATAATCTTCCAACACCAATTCAGGTGAGGTGTTTTTGTAATCTTGTACGTCCATTGCTGAGCATCCGAATAGAGTGAAGATACTAAAAAATAATATCAGTTGTTTCATAACTACATATACGGACTGTTTTTCAGATTGGTTCAAAAGAATTGGAAAATTAATATCAGCGGTTGAATTTACCAACATTCCCTAAGATTTGCTGCAGGATTGTGACTTCATTACCTGATGTTGGGGTCACACGATTGGCCAATGGGACATCAACACTCTCTTCAGTCACTTCTGTAAAGGTGATAACTGTTCCTGCTTCATCAAATTGAATTTTATGAACGCGTTTATCGATTATTCTTTCGTCAAAAAAGCTCTCTTTTTCGGTTTGAAGGCCAACATAATACCATGTTTTATCATCAAATACGGCGGTGGCGGTAGGGCTCCCCAAAAGACGCCGAACATCAAATTCCGTTGTCACGCCG
>JAUHXB010000042.1 GCA_030427215.1 Alphaproteobacteria bacterium
GTGTTCGCTCCTTTTTAAAATTAAAAAAATTCTTAAACATGCCTCAAACCCTTTCTGTATAAGGGCTTGATAGCAGGTATCGGTATTAAATAGCAAGGTTTTTATGCGGCAAGTGTGCTGTAAAGTTCATATTGAGATGGTTTCTCCTTATGAACTACTCCAAAATATGTATTTCTTTTATCCGTGCATTCTTTTTGAACTTGCGCTCTACTATAAATACCAACATCAATTAATTCTTTAGCAACAGTAACATAATAATCATATGGCTCTGGCTGCGCATTTAAATTGAAAGGTTTAACTTTTTGCTGTCTATCATTTAACGGTGCAACAACTAGAATAATAGGCTCCCCTCCTCCATTTCTAATTGATTCGCAACTTTGCCTTACATCACTGGGAAGATGTGGGAACAATTCAGAGGCCCCAATTGTTTGTAAGACTTGATCCTTTTTTAGTGCCAATGGTTTTACTTCGTCATTAATTAATACATTTATAGCTCTATTCATTTTTCTTCTCTCTAATTTTTTGCCCCTAATTTCAAAACTCTTATAAAACAAAAGCCCCGAAAATCGGGGCTTGTTATTGTTTAAAATAATATGATTTTTAATTACATACGCTTTTTAACAACAGCCCCTTTCGGTAAACTGCCAAAAATAAAAATAGCTAAATGTGTTAATATTTTTCAAAACCATAAATTATAAAAACATACTTTTATAATATATTGCAAGCATAAAATTATGGGAACCGTACTTACCCTAATAATTTTTTGACAATACTTGGTTTTGTTGCCTTGTCATGTTTCGCAAGATGATCTTGCATGGCCTTAAAAATCGCTTTTGGAACATTTTCACCTGTGGCCTGCTCTAATCCTTTAAACCCGGGGAATGTGTTTGCCTCGCATATTGTATAACCATTTTCGGTGAACAATAAATCAATCCCTGCCACTTGAATATTTAAGGCCTCAGCCGTTTTAATTGATATTTCTGCCGCCTTTTTATCGATTTCAAATTTTTCAACTTTTCCACCTTGCGAGAAGTTGGCTTTAAAGTCACCATCTTTTGCAATACGTTGCATGGCGGCAATCACTTTGCCTTGAACGACGAATACTCTTAAATCTCTGCCTTTAGAACTGGCGACAAATTTTTGAAATATCATTAAAATATTTGGTTGTGTTTCATGTACAAGCGTCATCAGATCATCAAAAGATTGTGGGTTTTCAATTAAAAAAACTCCTGACCCCAAAGCCCCATGAAGCGTTTTTACGATAAGGGGAAACCCCAATGTTTGTTCAACCAATTCAACATCAATTGGAAATTTGGCTAACATTGTGTCTGGCGTTGGTATTCCACTTTCCGCCAAAATTTGATGAGCATGTAATTTATCGCGAACACGTTCCAACGTGTCGGCATTGTTAAACACCGCAACGCCCATGCGTTCAAATTGCCGAACAATTGCCAACGAGAAATAGCTGTGGTCAGAATGATTAAAATACGGAAAGACAAAATCTGGTAGATCCATCCATTTCCCATCGACAATAATTTGATCACGTTTTTCCTCGGTCACTAACAAGTCAAATTGATTAGGTTTAAAGGCCTGAACCTCAATACCCGACTTCTCTCCTTCGGCAAGGAAACGACGCATTTCAAACGCCAAATCAGCCGTTGAATCAATATCATCCCCATATAAAATCCATAATTTCATGAAAAACCTGCGACGCCTTTATTTATAATTATTATTGTTTAGCCACATTGCACAAGCAATTTACGATAAAACAGATGTGTTTGTCAAAACGTGAAATTTATTTCGGAAATGCGTCTAAATATAATAACGTTCCACTGATCAAAACCACCCAAAATAATGTGAGGGGTAAGAATATTTTCCATCCTAAACGCATCAATTGGTCATAGCGATAGCGCGGCAATGACGCCCGTGTCCAAATAAAGAAAAATAATATTGCTGCCGTTTTCAACCCAAACCACATAACACCCGGGATCATATCAATTATTCCACCGCTTAATCCAAATGGAGGCATCCATCCACCAAGGAATAAAATAACAGCCATCGCTGACATTAAAATCATATTGGCGTATTCACCCAAAAAGAAAAGAGCGAACGCCATACCTGAATATTCAACCATAAATCCGCCTGATAACTCTGATTCGCCTTCGGGTAAATCAAATGGTGCGCGATTTGTTTCCGCCAAAATGGACACCAAAAACACAATGAACATCGGGAATAAAAGCATGTTCATCCACCACGTGCGCTCGGTCGTGACAATCTCAGTTAGGTTTAATGTTCCAACACATAACAATACGCAAACAATCACTAATCCCATTGAGACCTCGTAAGATACCATCTGCGCCGCAGATCGCATTCCACCAAGGAAAGCATATTTGGAATTAGAGGCCCATCCCGCCATTAACACGCCATAAACACCTAATGATGACACGGCGAATAGATAGAGTATTCCAACATTGATATTGGCAATTGCCCACCCTTCATTCACCGGAACAACTGCCCACGCCACAAGGGATAGAAACAATGTCAACATTGGTGCAAAAATGAATACTGGGCCATAGGCTTGTGATGGAACGATAATTTCCTTTGAAAATAATTTCACCGCATCGGCGATGGGTTGTAACAAACCAAATATCCCAACGGTTTGGGGGCCCTGTCGCATTTGCATCAACCCCATGACCTTGCGCTCGGCATAAATTAAATAGGCAACAGATATAAGGATTGGCACAAGCAAAGCCAGAGCCTGCGCCACAATTAAAAATAATGTCCAGCCATAGTCATTAAGTATTTCAGTCATTGCGTTTCCCCATCGTTTGCGGTTATACCGCATTGTTTCTCTGCCTCACGAATAAGATTATTCACCATCAGACTTTCTAATTCATATTTATCAACCAATGGGCCAATGCTTTTATCCGCCATGATTAATTGGTGATATTCTTTAACAAATTTATGGCTTAATTTGACCGGTGACATTTGTTGACCGATACAAGATGCAATGTCACCTACCATCATCATAATCATATCACGGTCTTGGGTGTCTTTTGGAATAGTCTTATTTATCGTATGAAACCACGTTTCCGAAAAAATTTTGGCCTTATCAAAGGCATAAGCGTTGGTTGTAAAAAACAATATGGTGGCAAACAATATCCATTTCATTTTTAGGCAGCCTCACTTTTATCATTAAGAAATTGGCCTAAATCAGGCGCGGAATAATTTGGCCCCTTCATGACCTTACCATCCGATTCACGGCGGATGGGTTTGCCGTCGATGCACAATTTCGACATGTTTGATCGTTGAACTTCGGCAAAGGCGGATTCCTTTAAATGGCTTAGCCCAAATGATAAATACGCGCCATCCAAGACATATTGAATATCAGTGAGCGCATCCAAAACCTCAACCATATCACCCGCGTTTAATGCATCTTTTAATTCTTGTACTTCTTCCTCTAATAAATTCACACGCAAGGCATTTGTTTTATCATCCGAAATATCGGGCGTGTCCTTTACGGGCAATCCATATGTGTCATGAAATATTTTTACGCGGTCGAGTGTTGATTGTGTCATGCCGCTAATCTCTTCTGCTTGCTATTCACAAAAGCCGCGACACAATCACCCATCGTGTCGGACGCGCGAGTGATTGGGCAGGTTTGGTAATAATTCGCAAACGGAAGTGCCAATTTTGCCTTACCCAATTTTGCATCCGATTTGACATCCGCCATAGCCACATCCAAAACTTCATCCAATTCAGGAAGGCCAGTCATGTCATTTCGTACTTCAAATATTGATCTGTATTTCAGGTCAATATTCATGTCTCGCGCCAATAATGAAATAATTTTCCAATCTTCCTGTGCATCGCCCGGTGCACTCACGGCCTTGCGTGCCATTTGCAAACGCCCTTCGGTATTCATGTAATACCCATCTTTTTCAGTGTACGCACATCCGGGCAAAATCACATCCGCACGATGTGCACCAATATCCCCATGATGCCCTTGATACACAACGAACGCTTTTTTATCGATTTGAGCGGCGTAATGTTCGCTGTCTGCGCCTAATAAATACACGAATGATTTTGATTTGATATTTATCGGTTTTGGTGTTGTCGCATATCCCAATGTTAATGCGCCTACACGGCCACCACGTAAATGCATGTAATTATATGACGCATCCCATTTTTTCGCGGCCGCCATTGCCAAAGATTGCATTGCAATACCATCAGACCGCATGCATGCCCCCTGCCCCAAAATCACAACGGCATTTTTCGCGTCCTTCATGATTTTGGCGAAACCAGATCGTGATTTCATTAATGTTTCCAAATCCTCAGGCGATGTCCCAACATGATCAAAATCATAATTCAAATCAATCATCGGGCCGATCACGCCGACTGTAGCCTTATTATTTCGAACGGCCTTTTGAATGCGGGCATTGATAATTGCGGCCTCATGACGAGGGTTCGTGCCAATCAATAAAATCGCGTCAGCCTTATCAATGGATTCGATTCCATCATTAAATAAATAAGACGACGGATTGGACACATCGATATGTTCCGCGTCCATACGGCATTCCAAATCGTTACATCCAACCGTGTTCATCAATGATTTTAAAGCGTGAGCCGATTCCATATCAACCATATCACCGGCAAGGGCAACCATATCCGCGCCTTCGGTTGATTTCATTTTATCGGCAATGGCCGCGAAGGCATCTTCCCAACTGGCTTGCTCTAACTTTTTCGTTTTTGGATTGCGAACCCATGGGCGGTCGAGACGGCGTTTTGATAATCCGTCATAGGAAAATCTGGCCTTATCCGCCATCCATACTTCGTTCACTGATTCATTCAAACGCGGCACAATCCGCATGATTTCACGACCGCGCGCATCCAAACGAATGTTAGTTCCAACAGCATCCAAAACATCAATCGTTTCGGTTTTTTGCAATTCCCAAGGGCGAGCAGTAAACGCATAAGGTTTGGACGTCAACGCCCCGACAGGGCAAACATCAATCAGATTACCAGACAGTTCGGAATCCATCATATTTTCAACGTAAGTTCCGATTTCAACATCTTCACCACGGTTTAACAGCCCCAGTGAATCGACGCCCGCAATTTCATCACCAAAACGAATACAACGCGTGCATTGAATGCACCGTGTCATCACGGTTTTGACCAATGGTCCTAACTCTTTATCCTGAACCGCGCGCTTTGATTCGGTGTAACGGGAACGGTCATATCCATATCCCATTGCCTGATCCTGTAAATCACATTCACCGCCCTGATCACAAATTGGGCAATCCAACGGGTGATTGATTAACAAAAATTCCATAACGGATTTGCGGGCCTCGTGAACCATATCAGTATCTGTTTCAACCTCCATCCCCTCGGCACAGGCCATGGCACATGACGCCACGGGTTTTGGTGGCCCACCCTTGACCTCAACCAAACACATACGGCAATTGGCAGGCACGGATAATTTATCATGATAACAAAAGCGTGGAATTTCTACGCCAATTTGTTCCGCCGCCTGTATGATGGAGGTTCCTTGTTCGACTTCGACTTCTGTTCCGTTTATTGTTAATTTAGGCATCGATCACTCCCTTTGGTGGAACGGCAGGCGATCCATAGTCGTTCGGTTTATCTTCCCCTCGTAATATTCCGCAATCTATAATCCAATAAATCATTCCAATAACAGGAATTAAAATAAGGATTAACCACCACGCGGATTTCCCACGATCATGCAGGCGTTTGACGAAACCGGCAACCATTCCAATCATCAACAAAATATTGATTGCAAAAAGTGCATAAATAACAATTTTATCCGTATAATATTCGGCGGAGGTTTGTAACAAGCCTGATAATAGGAAAAATGGAATAACGTGATAAAGCCAAAATGTCTGTCGCCCTATCCGCCCATCGAATGTGAAATACGTGTCTTTAATATTCATCTTCTACGCCGCCTTATCTTTTAAGTCTGATCTGTACTCCATAATCCGTTTTTCCATTTCGGGGCGGAAATGACGGATGAGGCCTTGGATAGGCCATGCGGAAGCATCACCATGGGCGCAAATTGTGTGTCCTTCGATTTGACCGCAAATATCCAATAACATATCAATTTCATCCAATGTGGCATTGCCCGTGACCATGCGTTGCATAACACGCCATAACCATCCAGTGCCTTCACGACAAGGTGTGCATTGACCACATGATTCGTGATAATAAAAATAAGACAGGCGCGCGATGGCATAGACAATATCCGTTGATTTATCCATGACGATCAAACCCGCCGTTCCCAAACCCGATTGAACGGCACGAAGGGAATCAAAATCCATTTTTACCGTGTCACATATATCGGCTGGTAATACTGGACAAGATGACCCACCCGGTATGACGGCAAGCAAATTATCCCATCCACCGCGAACACCGCCCGCATGCTCATTAATAAGCGTTTTCATTGGAATGCCAATTTCTTCCTCGACATTACAAGGGTTATTCACATGACCGGAAATACAAAAGATTTTTGTACCCGTATTTTTTTCATCTGACCCAAGGGAAGCAAACCATTCTCCACCTCGTTTTAGGATGGTTGGTACAACGGCGATTGTTTCAACATTATTTACCGTTGTTGGGCATGAATACAAACCAGCCATGGCAGGAAACGGAGGTTTATTGCGCGGCTGCCCCTTTTCACCTTCCATTGAATTGAGAAGCGCGGTTTCTTCCCCGCAAATATAGGCCCCTGCCCCGCGATGAACGTACAAATCAAAATCCCATCCAGAACCGCAAGCATTTTTACCAAGCAATCCTTCGGCATAGGCCTCTTTAATCGCGGTCCATAAATTTGAACTCTCATTATAATATTCACCACGAATATAGATGTATGCGGCGTGTGCGCCCATTGCGAATCCTGCGATCAATGCTCCTTCGATTAATTTATGAGGCTCATGGCGCATAATATCACGGTCTTTACATGTGCCTGGTTCGCTCTCATCCGCGTTAATCACCAGATAATGAGGCTTGCCCGAATCCTTTGGCATGAAAGACCATTTTAATCCTGTTGGGAATCCTGCCCCACCACGACCACGAAGGGATGATTTCTTCATCTCATCGATAATCCACGGCACACCTTTTTTAATGAGGGTCTTTGTTCCCTTCCAATCACCACGTTTTTTCGCGGCAGGCAGGTTAAAATCTTGCCATCCGTAAAGGTTTGTAAATATGCGGTCTTTATCTGCTAACATCTGTTTCTACGATTTCTGAATTGGTTGACCCAAGGTTTAAAATTGATGTCACATAATACCCATTAATGGTCATCAACATCAAGGCAACAGTGAATAAGGGTAAGAGGATCATATTACTAAGCGCGCGGGATTTTGAAAATTCAATTTGCTTTTCTTCCGCTGTTTTTGAGCGCAGATGAGAAAATAATAGCAACCCCAAGAATAAAAAGACAAATCGCACATTCCAAAACACCGCCAAGAACGGCGATATGATCAATATAAGGCTAAAAACACGGTTTAATATCGGGTGATTTTGGCTAAGGCTAAAGCGGTCTTGCCTTGCAAATGCGCCATAGGTTGCGGAGGCACAAATATAAAATGTTGCCGCCCAAAACACAATTTCGCTGGCCAGATAATGGAGTTTTTCAACCGCCTCAACCGATAATCCACCAATGGAATTGTTGACGGG
This sequence comes from Alphaproteobacteria bacterium, assembly GCA_030427215.1. Classification (GTDB taxonomy): domain Bacteria; phylum Pseudomonadota; class Alphaproteobacteria; order Micavibrionales; family UBA1664; genus UBA1664. The sequence continues at coordinate 7,690 of JAUHXB010000042.1, forward strand.
CGTCGTTAAAATAACAAATAAAATCGTATATATGATTGCGGCAACCAAAACATCCTTCATACCCTAAACAACCTTCGCTTTTTTAGCCTCGGCCTGTAACGATGTTGGACCATCACTATTCATTGAATTAATACGTCCATTTTGTGGACCTTTTTCAGGAAGCTTCCCTTTTTTCATACCTTCGATTAATTCATCCATTTTTTCAGGGGTTAAATCCTCAAAATAATCATCATTAATTTGCACCATTGGGGCATTCACACATGCGCCCATACATTCGACCTCGGTTAATGTGAATTTTTGATCCTTTGTCGTTTGTCCCATCTTTACCCCTGTGGCCTTTTCCGCGGCCTTCACAACGTCCGCTGACCCGCGCAACCAACATGGTGTTGTTGTGCAACATTGAATGTTATATTTTCCAACGGGAGCCAGATTATACATGGTGTAAAATGTTGCGACCTCGTAAACCTTCATATCGGGAACATCCAAAATGCGGGCAATTTCCTTCATTGCCGCCTCAGGAATCCAACCACCGCCTTTTTTTTCTGTTTCTGCCATTTGGCGTTGCGCCAAATCCAATAAGGGCATAATCGCGCTTTTCTGTTTTCCTTTTGGATATCGGGAAATAATGTCTTTGATGGTTTTTTCATTCGCCTTAGTAAAAGAAAATGATTTCGGCTGGTCTTTTTGTGGGGCAATAACTGGTTTCATAAACAACAGG
>JAUHXB010000043.1 GCA_030427215.1 Alphaproteobacteria bacterium
AAACAAATGCAAAAAACACAAATCAAAAATACCGAATGGTTATGGGGTGTGCATGCCGTACGCGAGGCATGGACGAACCCCAATCGTCACATTCATTCGTTGTTGGTTACGGAAAAAACCAGCAAGGTGATCAATGATTGGAATGTCGATCATAATTTAAAACGTCCCAAGGCGGATATGGTGGATCGATCTATTATTGATAAACGCCTGCCATCTGGCGCGGTGCATCAAGGATTGGCGGTGCAATGCTCACCTCAAGAAGAAGTTTTTTTATCTGATATTATTATCCAGTCAAAATCACAGTACGATATGATGATTGTTATGTTGGACCAAGTTACGGATCCTCATAATGTTGGTGCAATTATGCGGTCTACTTGTGCCTTTGGGGCGTCTGCAATAATCGTTCAATCGCGTCATGCGCCAGAATCCACAGGCACATTGGCGAAATCCGCTTGTGGTGCGGTAGAGCATATCCCAATGATTCGAGAGGTGAATTTATCCCGCGCAATAGAATCACTTCAAGATAATGATTTTAGTGTCATTGGTTTGGATGAAGAGGGTATGCCAATTTCAGATATTCCAAAATCCAATAAAATTTGTATTGTCATGGGCGCGGAAGGTCCTGGACTTAGACAAAAAGTGAAAGAAAACTGTACCTCACTCCTCCGCTTACCAACAGGCGGCCCTGTACCAACGCTTAATGTTTCCAATGCGGCAGCAGTTGCGTTGTACGCTCTAAAGGGATAATGTCCCAGCATGAGCGACAATAAAGACATCTATTTGGTTGACGGATCAGCTTATATTTTTCGGGCTTATCATGCGCTTCCGCCCCTGACCAATCCCGATGGCGTTGTTGTGAATGCCGTTCTTGGTTTTACCAATATGATGGTGAAGTTGTTGAATGAGATGGAAGCCCCCTATATCGCGGTTATATTTGATGCCGCACGCAAAAATTTTCGTAATGATATTTATCCAGATTACAAGGCGCATCGCCCCCCCGCCCCTGATGATTTGATCCCTCAATTCGCTCTTATCCGTGATTGCGTCACCGCCTTTGGCATGGAACCGATTGAAATGGAAGGATTTGAGGCGGATGATCTCATCGCCACCTACGCCCGTATTGCATCCGAACAGGGGCGAAAAGTCACGATTGTGTCATCGGATAAAGACCTAATGCAATTGGTCAATGACAACGTATCAATGTTTGACCCGATGAAGGGCAAAATGATGGGCGAACCCGAAGTATTAGAAAAATTTGGTGTGTGCCCTAACAGGGTTGTGGATGTACAGGCCTTGGCAGGGGACAGTGTTGATAATGTCCCTGGCGTACCAGGTATCGGCATTAAAACCGCTGCACAATTGATTAATGATTATGGTGATTTGGAAACATTATTGTCCCGCGCGGATGAAATCAAACAACCCAAACGCCGTGAAACATTGATCAATCACGCCGATGATGCGCGTGTATCAATGAAATTAGTGTCCTTGGACGCGCATGTTGATGTGCCATATGATTTGGATGATTTAAAGGCGCATGACACAAACACGGAAACTTTGGTTGAGTTTTTATCGGCTCAAGGGTTTAAATCTGCGCTAGCACGTTTAGGGCAAAAACCCATCGCCAATGGTAATGATAAAGGCGCAAAAGAACCTGTTCAAAAACCAATATCTGATAATGAATATACTTTAATCCAAGATATCGAAACATTAAAAATATGGTGCGATAACGCAAAACGATTGGGCATATTATCATTTGATACCGAAACAACATCTATTACGCCATCAAAGGCAGAATTGGTTGGAATATCAATATCATCTGACATTGGGAAGGCCGCTTATATTCCCCTTAACCATAAAGGCGAAGAGGTTGATTTATTAGGCGGGGGCGCGGATATTAAACAAATTTCGATGGATCAAGCGCTCAAAATTCTGAAGCCCGTTTTGGAAGACACATCAATTTTAAAAATTGCCCAAAATGCCAAATATGATTGGCAAATGCTTATGGCGCATGACATAGATGTCCACCCAATTGATGACACGATGATGTTGTCTTATGTATTGGAGGCAGGGATGCATGGACATGGTATGGATGAATTGTCAAAGATGTATTTTGACCATACCCCCATTCCGTTTAAAGAGGTATGCGGCACAGGCAAATCACAAATCACATTCGATTATGTGCCATTAGAAAAGGCATTGGATTACGCGGCGGAAGATGCGGACATCACACTCCGCCTTTGGCATGTTCTAAAACCAAAATTAGAGGCCGAGCGCTTAACATCCGTATATGAACGCCTTGACCGTCCTCTGGTTGATGTTATTGGACGTATGGAAATGGCTGGCATAGAGGTTGATCGCGATATTTTAAAATCAATGTCCAATCAATTCGCCCAGGATTTACAACGTTTGGAAACCGAAATTCAGGACGAGGCAGGATCACCATTTAATATTGCCTCCCCCAAACAAGTTGGACAAATCTTGTTTGATCAAATGGGATTGCAAGGCGGTAAAAAAACCAAAAATGGTGATTGGTCAACGAATGTCAGTATTTTGGAAGAGTTAGCGCTTGCAAACCCTATCGTTCAAAAAATTCTGGATCATCGTGGTTTGTCAAAATTAAAATCAACCTATACGGATGCTCTGCAAGATCAAATTGAGGCGCGTACTGGGCGTGTCCATACATCATTTTCATTAGCGGGAACATCAACAGGGCGATTGGCATCATCCGATCCGAACCTGCAAAATATTCCAATTCGAACAGAGGCAGGGCGCAAAATCCGCACGGCTTTTATTGCACCAAAGGGAAAATCGATTGTATCGATTGATTATTCACAAGTTGAATTGCGCCTTATCGCCGAAATGGCCGATATTCAACGATTGAAACAGGCCTTTATCGACGGGCACGATATTCACGCCATCACCGCCAGCGAAGTTTTTGGCGTGCCATTGGATAAAATGGATGGCGAAACCCGTCGCAAGGCCAAGGCTATTAATTTCGGCATTATCTATGGTATTTCGGGATTTGGATTGGCTAAACAATTGGGCATTGAAACATCCGAGGCAGGCCAATATATTAAGCTGTATTTCCAACGCTTCCCCGAGCTAGCTAATTTTATGGAGGAAACAAAGGCCGTTGCCCGCGATCAAGGATATGTCGAAACATTATTTGGACGCAGATGCTGGGTCAAAGGTATTCAGGATAAAAATTTCGCCATACGTGGCGGGGCGGAACGCGCGGCAATTAATGCCCCTGTTCAGGGAACCGCGGCGGACATCATGAAAATGGCAATGATACGAATTGATGATGCAATTCAATCAGGTGAAATTAATGCAAAAATGCTGCTTCAGGTTCACGATGAACTCATCTTTGAAATAGATGATGTTTTGGTCGAGGCCGAAAGTATAAAAATCAAAACCATCATGGAAAATATTGTTGATTTCGATGTTCCCTTGATTGCCGAAGCAGGCTCAGGTAAGAATTGGGATAACGCGCATTAATATAAAGGTAGAATAAAATGACAGATCAACCAAAAAAATACCCCGTAACATGGGATCAGATCCACCGCGATGCCAAGGCTTTGGCCTGGCGGTTGTTGGATGAAAAACAAACATGGAAAGGCATTGTTGCCGTAACACGCGGTGGGATGATTCCCGCATGTATCATTGCACGCGAATTAAATTTGCGAATGATCGAAACATTTTGTGTTTCATCCTATGATCATAAAGACCAACGTGAGGCCGATATCTTAAAAGATTTACCATCCGTGGGTGATGGCGAAGGGTGGTTGGTCATTGATGATTTGGTTGATACGGGAAATACCTACAAAGTTATTCGTGACCATTTACCAAAGGCGCATTTCGCCTGTGTCTATGCCAAGCCAAAAGGCGTTACGACGGCTGATACTTTTGTTATTGAGGTGTCGCAGGATACATGGGTATATTTCCCATGGGACATGGAAGTCCAATATATTGATCCATTGGTTGTGGGTGGTTAAATTTACAAATTCTTTTTTTGTTTTCGGCGACCAGATGATGATGCGATATTCATGGCCTCGCGATATTTGGCGACTGTACGCCGCGCGATATCTATTCCATCTTTTTGTAAGAGTTGAGCCAAGGCTTCATCAGATAGAATTTTTTTAGGATCTTCGGCGTCAATCATCGTTTTGATTTTTGCCTTGATGGCTTCTGCCGCGATATCCGCGCCTCCGCCTGATGACCCAACACCAGACCCAAAGAAATATTTAAGTGGGAACAGCCCACGCGGTGTTCCGATATATTTGTCAATTGTAATGCGGCTAACCGTTGATTCATGGACACCGATTTCCTCGGCAATGTCTTTTAATGTGAGGGGCTTAAGGAATTCCACGCCAAATAGAAAAAATCCTTCTTGTGCGTCAATAATTTCACTGGCGACCTTTAAAATTGTTTGCGCGCGTTGATCCATCGCTTGTACCAACCAATTGGCGGAATGTAGTTTATCAGTTAGATATTTTTTATCCTTTTTGTCACCTTGCCCTGTTTCAATCATGGCAACGTAATCTTGATTAATCAAAACGCGAGGTAATGTCTCATGGTTTAATTTAACTTTCCATCCGCCACCTTCATGTTTGGGCAATCGTTCCATTAACACATCGGCAATCGCGGTTTGGGCGATTGTGTAATCAAAGCCTGCGGCAGGTTTTGGATTAAGCGCACGAATTTCGGAAATCATATCCGTTAAGTCATCCGTATCAACACCACATAATTTTTCAAGCTTTTTAAAATCCGCATCGGCCAATAGATTCAAATTATCCAGTAAAGTTTGAATTGCCGGGTCTAAACGATTTTTTTCTGCCAACTGTAATGCAAGGCAATCGGGTAAATCATGGGCAAAAATGCCTGTTGGATCAAATTCGCGTAATGTGCCTAATAATCGTTCTACACGGTCTGTTGAACAGGCCAAGGATTTTGCACTTTCATCCGTTGATTCGCGTAAGTATCCATTTTCGTCCAATCTGTCGATTAACAACGCCGCAATCATTTTATCGCGCGGATCGGTAATGGCGATATTCAATTGATCCATTAAATGCGTTCGCAAATCCTTTTGATCGGCAACACGATTTTCCAGTGCGTTTTCAGGATCATTAAATTGCATTGATCCACCCGACCCAATACTTGCCGAGGATGATCCAGCATCAAAAGTTTCATTTGATTCAGATTCCGATGTTTTGGATTTTTCATCTTTTTCTAATAATGGATTATGCTCCATCTCTTTTTCAAGGTAATCCGCAAGATCCAAATTATTCATTTGCAGCATTGCAATGGCATCACGCAATTGCGGTGTCATCACTAATTGTTGGGATTGTTTAAGGTCTAATCTAATATCATACGACATTTATCAAGAGTATCACGACTAAACGCGGAAATCATCACCCAGATAAACACGGCGGACATCATCATTGCCAATAATTTCGTCTGGCGTTCCATGGGTTAGAATATGCCCATCATGCAAAATATAAGCACGATCAACAATATCTAGCGTATCACGGACATTATGATCAGTAATTAAAACACCAATGCCTCGGTTTTTTAGATGACCAATCAGACCGCGAATATCGGAAACAGCAATCGGGTCGATTCCCGCCAAAGGTTCATCAAGCAAAATAAATTTTGGACGAGAGGCCAATGCACGTGCAATTTCCAAACGACGACGCTCACCGCCAGACAGAGCAACCGAAGGCGTACGACGTAAATGAGAGATTGAAAATTCAGCCAGTAATTCATCCAACAACGCCTCTTGGCGGTCTTTGGTTAAATCCGTTGTTTGTAAAACCGCGCGGATATTATCCTCAACATTTAACCCACGAAAAATTGAGGCTTCTTGTGGTAAATACCCTACACCTAAACGCGCACGGCGATACATGGGTAGATTCGTGATATCCTGCCCATCCAAGGATACGCGCCCTTCATTAGGTTTTACCAATCCCGTGATAATATAAAACAAGCTTGTTTTTCCGGCACCATTTGGGCCAAGTAGGGCAACAGATTCGCCTTGTTTGACGTGAATCCCTACATCCCTCAGGACAGGACGTTTTTTATATGATTTGGCAATATGTGATGCATACAAACCTGTTTGAACATTTTCTGATTGGGACATATTATTGCCCACCGTAAAATATGGCTTTGACACGACCTTCATTCACATCTGGTGTCGCGGTCATTGTGCTGACATTCGTATTCAAATCAAAAACGGCCTTGTTTCCGGTCAGGATATTTTGGCCTTGTTCAATTCTTACATTCCCTGTGATTGTAATAACGCGTTTTCCCGCGTCGTAATTCGCATCATCACCATATAATGTCTCGTTTTTAGAGGTTTTAAGGATTACATTACCATTGGCCTCTACATCACTTAACACACCTAAATTAAATGTGGCGGTGACATTGTTGGCCGTTAATGTTTCATTGGGTTGAATTAATTTTGCATTAGGGGATGCCGTGACCGATTGAATAAGAACTCCTTTATCTGTATCCGAATAATTCGCAGTAATTGTCGGAGCGTTGATTGAACTCTCCCCTTGTTTTACCACGGCATTTCCTTTGGCAGTAAAATTTAAATTAGCGCGATCCCATTCAAGGGCCGTATCGGCCGTTACCTCAATCGGATTATCATTCGCCAAAACCGGCAGCGAAAAAACCAAAAATGTGAGAACAAAAATATATTTCATCTATTTAGTTATAACAGCCCGCGCAGGCCCATGAAAGATTGTTTTTTGGCTTAATTGATCAATTGTCACCGATTGTCCAGAAATCACGGCAATATCTGTTGTTAATGTGGCTTCTGTATTGCTTCGTGCAATATTGTTGTTCATATCAGCGGTCATAGTTCGTGTTGTCAGAACATTATTTTTTCCATCTTTAATTTCAACACCATCCGATAAATTGAGGATTTTTTGATTTTGATTATAAACACCTGTTGATGCCTTTAATTCTAATTGATTACCATTATCCGCCATGGTGGCAAATGGTTGGGTTAAAAAGATTTGATCATCATTCGATTTTGATTGCCTTGCCGATGCGGCCGTCACGGAAACAGGTTTCCCATCAACCGTTACGGTAGTAAAAACGGGGTTAAGCAGCCTATTTTCAGTTTCAGCTTGCTTTAACGCTTTAACGTCTTGTTGGGTTAAGGGAACCGTTTCAATTTTTGTCAGTTGAGGCCATAAAAATAAAATCCCAACAATACCCAACACGGCCAAAGGCAATATAATACGCAAGGATTTAATAAAGCGTGAATAAAGATAAACATTGCCTGTTTCGCTATTATTTTGTAAATCGGATAGGCGCGTTGCAGACATATATGTTACGCAACTCCCGCCGCCAATAGTGTTTGAAGGCGAAGAAGCCCCGTTAACTCACCATGATCATTCAAAACCAACAAAGATGAAATTGGTGATTTATAATGTTGCAACATACGGTCAATCGCTGCACCCGCCAAAACGGTTTCTTGAATTGTTTTTGGATTTTGAGTCATTACAATTTGTGCCTCGCGCGATAAAAAATCATCACCCATATGGCGTTTTAAATCCCCATCTGTGATCAACCCCAAAACCGATTGCTGATCATCAGAGACAATCACACATCCCATATTTTTTTCGGTTAATGTTATAATTACTTTATCCATTGTATCTGTTGGGTATACAAAAGGTAAATCATCGCGTTTATCCATAAGCGCCGATACAGGCATTAATTTTGATCCGATTTTGCCGCCTGGATGCCAAATTTTAAAATCATCTGCACTTAACCCCTGGCGGTTTAATAACGCCATCGCCAGACAATCGCCCATCGCCAATGTCATGGTTGTTGATGTTGTTGGGGCCAAACCGTTGGGGCATGCTTCCTTGGCTTGCGGTAATAATAAATTAATATCAGCATTTGATCCCAAATTTGATTCTGCTTTTGACGTGATGGCAATCAATGGAATTGAAAATCGCCTTGTATATGCAATGATATCCCCCAATTCGGGCGCTCCACCTGAATTTGAAATGGCGATCACAACATCATGGGTTGTGATCATGCCCAAATCACCGTGGCTGGCCTCGCCTGGGTGAACGAAATAAGACGGTGTTCCCGTGGATGCAAAAGATGCCGCCATTTTTAATCCAATATGGCCTGATTTTCCCATACCCGTTATAATTAAACGGCCTTGGCCTTTATCTTTCATGGCTTGAATGGTTTCAACGGCTTCAACAAATTGGTTATCTAATCCATTTTTCAGCTGGGTTAACCCGTCGATTTCGGCATCCAATGTCAATTGTGCAATGTTTATATCAGTCATAAGTATTTATTTATCACAGCTTGATAAAACCGTCCAACATGGATTAAACTATTCATTATAATGAATACAGATAT
>JAUHXB010000044.1 GCA_030427215.1 Alphaproteobacteria bacterium
TATATGATTAAAAACCGCCCCCAGCTAAGGGCGGAATATTTAAACACTTAAATTAAGGCGTCTCTAGTGCTTCTAGTGCTGCGATATCCGTAGCGAATACACCCGCAACAAAGGCCGTTCTCTTGTTCCCATCAATAAAAGGATGGCTTTTTGCAATGCCAAATGTATATGAAGCGGCCATATCAAATATATCTCCTTGACCATAGGCATACATATTTTGAGGTCGTGCCAAGGCGAATTGCAATAATGTTTCGTCACGCATACCGTGCGATCCACCATGTCGAACAATTTGCAAATCATGTGACATTTGCAATGTGGATTGATCCAACCAAATTGGTTCACTCATCGATTTGCCAATTCCTTCAATGTGTCTTTATACTTATCCATGACATTAAGAGCCACGCTCATTTGATGATCAAATTCAGGGTCGTATGGCGTGATTTTATAATCTCCATCCACATCTTTTTTAAGATGAATGCTGTCACCTTCCTTAACACCCAATTGTTCCAAAATATCCTTTGATAAAATGATACCATGGGATGATCCGATTTTACGAACTTTGATTTCTTGATACATAGTGCAATCTCCTTATTGTTATAACTATTATTATAATAATAACATGTTATAACATTGATTGCAACATTTATGGCCCTAAGAAATTATTTGCAAAACCGCGCATGAATCATGCATGCTTAATTTGTGATTATTTCATCACTTCATATGTTTGACCCAAACAGACTTTTTCCAAATTTTTATAATTTCGGGGCGGCTTTGATCGCCCTTTTTTGTATCTTTTTAAAGGAGGACATCGCCTATGCCTAAATCAACACGCAACAAAATCAAAAAGAATATTACTGAATTCCGTAACCCCAAAGGTGGGAAAAAGGCCACGCGCGATTCTCAATTTGCAGAGTCAGGGTGGGACCCATTGGGAGAGGAAATTGATAATAACCGCGATAAATCCTATTTAAAAACTGTTAAACCCCGATCCGAAGGTCAAAAAGAACTGATGCAGGCCATTGATAATAAATCTCTAACCCTTGCGCTTGGCCCTGCGGGAACAGGGAAAACCTATCTGGCGGTTGCAAAGGCGGTTGAGGCATTAGAAAAAGGACAGGTAGAACGCATCATCCTGTCGCGTCCAGCAATGGAGGCAGGAGAATCGCTCGGATATTTACCAGGCGCATTAGAAGATAAAATGGCGCCTTACCTAAGGCCTTTATTTGATGCGTTAGGGGACCGCTTGGGCGGGAAAAAAGTCCGTCAATATATGGAAGATGGAACAATCGAAATCGCACCCGTGGGTTTTATGCGTGGACGGACGCTCAATAATGCCTTTGTTGTGATTGATGAGGCACAAAATTGTACGTACCAGCAATTGAAGATGTTGCTCTCTCGTTTAGGGTGGCATTCAACCATGGTTGTGACCGGTGACCCCGCACAATCTGATTTATTAGACGGCATGTCAGGATTATACGACATTGCCAAAAAATTAGAGACAAATGGCAATATTGGATCGGTTTATTTAAAACAAAATGATATTGTTCGTCATCCATTGGTTGCCGAAATGCTGGATGTGCTCTAAATATATTTCCTATAGAGGAGATATATAATGACAATAAAATATATACGATATGGCTTATGGGCGCTTGTCGGGTTAGCGTTCATGGGCTTTATCGCCTTTAACCTTCCTCAAGATGAAGCCCCGCTGAGCATCCAACCACTTGCCGGATTTAACCAAGGCACACATTTTACACTCACAACGCATCAAGGCGAATCCTTTGATAGTGAATCAAAAATTGCCGAAGGTGAATACGCCCTCCTCTTTTTTGGGTTTACACACTGCCCCGTTATTTGCCCGACCGAGTTACAAAAAGTTGCAGAAATTTTGGACGGCTTATCAGCAGACAAAGCCGATAAAATCCATCCCCTCTTCATCACAATTGATCCTGAACGCGATACGGTTGAAACATTACAAAATTATGTCCCATTATTTCACGACGATATTATGGGTTTAACAGGCACAGTGGATGACATTCACAAAACCCTAGATGATTGGAAAGTGTTTTATACCAAAGTCGATGACCCGCAATTCACCGAATACACAATGGATCATTCAACCTATCTTTACCTTGTTGACCATACCATGACAATCAAGGCGCTTTACCGAATGAAAAACACACCTGAACAAATTATAAAATCATTGAATAGCTTCATTTGATCATAGGACTTGATTTAGTAAAGTTTCGTTAATATAACTGCTTTAAGATAATAAAATTATAACAAAATCCATGTTAGGGCGTTATGGGCATTTCTCGGCACGATAAACAGGCTTTGGCTGATTTATTCATCCATATGGGTGTTCCATTGGTGCAATCCATTCAAACGGTCAATAGCTGGTCAGGTGAGGAAGAAAACTCATCTGAAACGGCTAAAAACCTGTCAAAATTATTAACTGTGTCCGTTGATTTGGCGACAAAAATCACGAAAAAAATGGAAATCCGTGATTCATACACTCTTGAAAATGTCCGTGGTAAGGTCATTCGCATTGTTACACCACTCATCGCCGATCATTACGTCACAGGAGGAAATGTCCCAACAGAAAGTGACATTGAATCAATGGTGGATTTGTTTGATGTTTTAATCTCATTCGCGAAATCCGTATCTCCCACGGACGAAAAAGGGTCAAAGCCAGTTAAAATTGCATCTATGATAGAGGCCTGCGAACCGATTTTATCAGCTATTCAGGAAAATAATCTGGGTCAAAATCCAAAAACACTATTTGATACAATCATTGCGGGCATTGTCACACGTTCAAAAGATATAGCGACGAAACTTGGTATTGATAACCCTATCGAAGATGGCCTTTTCAAATCCATTGTCGTGATTTTCGTGTCTGAATATAAAAAGGCGAAAAAATCAGAAGACATCGACACAATTTGGAAAAAATACGATGAAAAGCTGGCTATTATTCAGGGGTTGACCGCCTATGTCGGTGAAAAGGCGGATATTAAAATAGACAAGCCTAAGAAAGAGAATGCTCCTGTTACTGAAACGAAAAAAGTTGAGACAAAAACAGAAGATAAAAAAGACGCTGATGACAAAAAATCAGATGACGATGAAGAAGATGATGGTGACTTTAATCCAATGGCCTTTTTTGGAAGTGGAGGATAGTTATCATGCTTAATCACATCTTCGCCGCATGTTTGATGATGGCGGCACAAAATTACGCTATTCCGCCGCAAGTTTTGGTTGCAATTCTTCACGTTGAGGGGGGTAAGGTTGGACAACAGGTTCGCAATACCAATGGCACTTATGACCTTGGCCCCATGCAAATTAATACATTATGGACAAAACCCCTTTCTGAAGAATGGGGAGTCAGCCGTACTCAGGCGAAACGCCTGATCCGTGATGATGCCTGCACCAATGTCAATGTGGCGGCATGGATTTTCAGACAAAATTGGAATCAGGCAGGATCATTAAATAAGGCCATTGCATGGTATAATTCTCGAACACCGCATATTGGATATAAATATCGAAAGAAAGTTTTGGCCAAAATGAAAGAAATGGACCTTGTTCCAACAATGCCAAATCCGAAAGGAACGCAAAGCTTTGCTTATATTCAAAAATAGAAAATAATTTATCATTTTTCGTATAGAATTAATTATCTTCCAAGGCTATGATATCACTAACCATGAAAAATATTATTGTTACTTTTTTAGGACTATCGTTTTTAACATCTTGTGCAGGGTATATAGACCGCCATGCGCAACCTCAAATGGTTGCGGAGCCAAGCTCGGTTGAATTAATGTTAGCAGATGCGGCAGATCGCGCAACGCGCGCTCTTGAAACACTGGCGGCGATGGAATCAACAAAAATGCCTGTCAAACCTGTCGCAATTGTTCCAAACGCGCCTGTTGAATTACAACGTGCCGTGACCTTTGATTGGGTTGGCCCAGTGGAGCCGTTGGTTGAAGACCTTACAAGAAAAGCGGGATACAGATACGCCATTATTGGAAATGCGCCATCATTGCCAATCACAGTGTCACTCAATATCCAAAATAAACCATTAATCAATGTTTTTCGCGATATCGGTGTTCAAATGGGTGCAAGGGCCGATTTAAAAGTCGACGCCCAAGCCCGAATTATTGAAATTCAATATGCTGATTTTAATAATGTTGCAGGAAATTGATGATGATACGTGTCTTGGCCGTTACATTATTAATTTTTTTCATGCCTCAAGCTTTAATGTCGCAGACAATTTCGGATGAAAGCAAAGCGAAGTCCTTGCAAGACTTGGCATATGAAACGCTAAATCCCGATCCCATTGCTGATCTTGCAGAATTATTTGATTCAACCGATATTCGTTTACAGGCCATGCGCGAGGCAGCCCTTTCGTATGGTGCGCGCGGTGGTCTTGCCAAAAGAACAGAAGAAATAAGTCAGACTCTGATTAAAAAATCATCTTCAATGGATAAAATTTATGATTTCAAACGTCTTTTAATCCCTGCCCCATCAGGCCTTTTGATTGAACCACCAATTGTCAGCGAAGGTGAAGACGCAACATTGATTGAGGCTGGGGGACAAACCGCGGCTGTTGTTGATAAAATCTATAACATCAACCGCAATGCACGCATTGTTTCCACTCCTCGGAATTGGCGCGCCTATTTGGAACGTCAATGGGGAAATGTTGAGGTTCCTCCTTCTGTTTTATGGCCGCGAAACGGTGAAGAAAAGCGAGTATGGTTAGAGAATCTTGAAAAAGGGTGGAACGAAGGAATCAAACAAGCTGATGAAATATTTCAGGCTGATTTGAACAATTTGATTGCCGATTATTCGGGAATGATTCGATACCGAAAACTATTGGCAAAAGGAATCATCAGTGCACCATACGCCCTTCATGTTGACCGTGGAATAACAGGCGGGGGCGATGAAATGCGTGTTGGGGATCGTGCTGTTCAAATCACAGGCCCATCACAATTAATGACGGAAGGCGTAGAATGGCAACCCGTAAGCCGATAAGCCTTTTAAAAGGTGAAAATAACGCGGCCGAAACATGGCCAGATGAACCCATCCGTTTTTTGGAAGAGCATGTCGATCCATTTTTATTATGGTGTATTTCAAAGGGATCATCCGATGTCACAATTCAATCAGACCGCCCTGTATACAATGAAATATCCGGAAAATTATACCCTGGCACTTATCGTGTTTTGGATTCAGCCGAAATATCGGCCTTCCTTAACAAAATTTATGGACCTGAGGCCTTGGCGAAATTGGCATCGGCCGATGATTTAGATCTATCCTATGAAATTCGTCCTGACCGTTATTCACGAAGCCGTTTTCGTGTCAATATTACCGCGATTTTATCAAAGGGGCGCGATGCCGTTCAAATCACAATGCGTGTCTTGCCTGCCGATCCACCAACGTTCGAACAATTAGGGATTGAACAAGATATTATTAAAAATTGGGCACCACGCCAAGGGATGGTTGTTGTCACCGGGCCCACAGGTTCGGGTAAAACAACATTACTGGCCGCGGGTATCCGCCATTTATTAGAGGGCAAACATGGGTGTGGTAAAGTGTTATCGTATGAATCGCCGATTGAATATACTTATGATAATATTAAAGGACCCCATTCCGTCATTGCCCAAACCGAAATTCCACGCCATTTGCCTGATTTTTCCCGTGGTGTTCGTAATGCCCTTCGTCGTAAACCAGAGGTGATTATGGTCGGTGAGGCGCGTGATCGTGAAACAATTTCCGCCGCGATTGAGGCAGGGCAAACAGGTCACACGGTGTATACAACCACACACACCATTGGTGTTGCGGCAACAATTCGCCGTATGATTTCAACATTTGAACCTGACGAACGCGCGGAACGTGCATACGCATTAATGGAAACATTACGTTTGGTATGTACTCAGGCGCTTGTCCCCAAAATTGGCGGCGGTCGTTTGGGTGTGCGCGAATGGATGTTATTTGATGATCGCGTGCGTGAGAAATTATTGGATATGGATTACAACCAATGGTCGCCGGAGGTTCAACGAATGATTGATCAATATGGTCAAACAATGGAAAAATCAGCGACAAAGGCGTTTGAGGCCGGATTAATCGAACGCCGTCCATATTTGATGTTAACCCAAGCCGGCGGCGCGGGTGGTTAAAAGGAATGGATTTTTTATCACAGACTGATGTCATTATTCTGGCCCTTGCCACGCTGATTTTCGGTATGGCAATTCTGGTAAAAGGTGGCGATTTAACGATTGATGGCGCGGTCACGGTTGCCCGTCATTTTGGAATGCCGCCATTATTGGTGGGATTTACAATTGTTGCCTTTGGAACATCTTTGCCCGAACTCATCGCATCCGTTAATGCAAACGTAAACGGTATGCCATCCATTGCCGTTGGTGGAATGATTGGATCGAACATATCCAACATATTATTGGTTGGAGGTGTTTGCGCCTTTATTACACCATTGCTGGCAAAACCGTTGGAGCTTCGCAATGATTTTATCATGTTGATGATTGTTACATGTGCGTGGGCTTATATGTTATCGACAATGACCATTTCCCCGATGATTGGTGTTATTACGATTATTGCATTATTGGCCTATGTCATTATTCAATATCAATTGGCAACGCGCGGAAAAATCAAC
The DNA here is from genome assembly GCA_030427215.1 of Alphaproteobacteria bacterium. GTDB lineage: Bacteria > Pseudomonadota > Alphaproteobacteria > Micavibrionales > UBA1664 > UBA1664. Next base: position 6,656 of record JAUHXB010000044.1, read on the forward strand.
GCCACGGCCTTGATGGAAATCGAAGAAGAAAAAGAATCTCATGCACCATCGAATATTAAAGCCGCGATTATCATGGTTTTATTAGGCCTTATCGGATTAGCCATAGGGGCAGAACTCCTTATACGCGGGGCAGTCACAACCGCACGCATTATTGGCATTCAGGAATCAGTCATCGGACTAACCATCGTTGCCCTTGGGACGTCCTTACCTGAATTAACAACATGCGCGATTGCCGCAATGAAAAAACAAGGTGATATGATCATTGGCAATATTGTTGGATCAAATATTTTTAACCTGATGATGGTTTTGGGTGGAATATCAATGATTGAATCCTATTCCATCACTGAAACCGAACCCACAGTCATGTCGCAGGATATTCCCATTATGATCGTTGTAACAGTTGCCTTTATCGCATCGATTTTAATATTTAAACGGCTACCGCGTGTTATTGGTGGGCTATTCGCATTATCCTATATTGGATATATTGGTTTATTGGCGTATCAATCGCTTTAAGGAGTTATCGAACATGGCAAATAATGATCAGGATTTTATCAATTTAAATGAACAAGACGGAACTGTAAAAATCCTCCGTGTGGCCGCAGGGTGGGATTTAAAAGAATTTGATGGTGAAAATATTGACGTTGATTTGTCTTGTTTCCTTTTGGATAAAAACGGTCAAACACGCGAGGACGAAGATTTTATCTTTTATAATAATTTAAAATCGGCTGATTTGGCGGTTCGTCATTTGGGGGATAATCGTGATGGCATGGGCGAGACCGATGACGAGGCGATTATCGTTGATATATCCGCATTATCTTATAATATTTATAAAATTGTGTTTATCGCATCCATTTATATGGCGGATGAACGTGATCAGGATTTCACCCGTGTTGAAAATTCTTTTGTTCGTGTAGTAAACGAAGAAAACGACGTTGAAATGGCGCGTGATGACATGACCGAGGTGTTTAAAGACAAAACAGGTGTTATTTTTTGTGAGTTGGAACGCGTTGGAACCGAATGGCATTTCAGAAAAATCCATCAACCACTAACCAATGGATTAAAAGAAGCCGCCGAATCTTACGGATGCATCATCGCCAGCATTGGATAATTTTCATAATTTTATTGACTTTTACCTTTGTTTTTGATAGCAAAGGCATAATCAATGATGAAAGACATTCAAATGAAAAAAGTTATTTTTGATACAGATGGCGGAGGTGACGATCTTTGGGCCTTGGCTGTTTTGGCAAGCCTTGTTAAACAAGAAAAAATTGAACTGCTTGGCATCACAACCTGTTTCGGAAACACAAATGTGACCCAAGCCACACGCAATATTTGCGATATGTTGGGTTATGTTGGATTACCCGATATCCTTGTTTACCAAGGATATGACGGCCCAATGAGTGGTCTCCCCCCCTTATTGGACGGTGCATATGGTGAAAATGGGTTGAGCAACGCAACATTGCCACGATCATCCGTTGAACCGCAATCAATGCAGGCGTCGACATGGATGGAAGAAACATTACAATCCACCACCGACCCCGTTACGATTTTGGGAACAGGTCCAGCGACAAATATTGCTGAAATGTTTCAAAATGATCCATCATTAGATCGCGATCATTTGGACATTATCTGGCTGGGCGGATCTCTTTTC
>JAUHXB010000288.1 GCA_030427215.1 Alphaproteobacteria bacterium
CAGAAAACTACAAAAACAACCCTTAAGGAAATCAAGAATTGAAATAACAAGGTAATGCCTATACTGTTTTCATGTGAGTGTAAAAAAACAGATATTACCCCTCTTTATTAGTTTTTGTATTTTATTACAAAGCCTGATTCCAACTGGGTTTATGCCGTCTTTTTCTAGTGGTGCGTATACGATAGAAATATGCTCTGGCTTACAAACCAATATCATCCAAATAGATGATGAAGACCATCAAGACGAACACACTGATACTCAAGAGTTGTGCCCCTATTTTATAGGCTATACCTTTACATCAACCGACATGGCCCAGCTTGTCACCGTTGATGCGCGCACTATTAATTTACACTATCGCATTGAAGATCAAAAATTTTCTAAAGCAGCGCTATTTTCAAATAAAAATCGAGGGCCACCACAACTTTCTCTAGCTTAAAAAACTTATTTTTAATTTTGGAGAAACATAATGACTTCGTCGCCTATTGCCGCCTTTTATATCGCGGCCAATCTTTCACTTTATTCACCGGGTGGGTTTACACACACATTATCATTGGCCTCATTTTTGACACAAGGGCCAACACCCATTCATGAGATTTTACGCGGGATTGAGATTTATGCTTACCACCCTGATTCCGATAGGAACCAGCGCAATATTCAATTTTTAGGCGGGAATTTGTGTATTCCCATTGATGGAGAGGAAGGCCCAAAAAAGCATCAAGCGTGCCATGCCCCCTCAACCAGAGAAAATAAGATAAATCCTAAAAAACCGTCTTGCTGCTAAAGTAATGTTATACTATAACACAAATATTATGACCCAAATTAATCCCTTTTTAGACAACGCCTATAAGTTTTGCGAGATAAACCATCATCGCTTAACGGACCCGCGACGTTATGTTTTGAAAATCTTATCACAATCTAAAACACCTATGGGGGCGTATGATATTTTGGAAAAATTAGGACAATATCTTGATAATCCAAAACCCCCAACAGCCTATCGGGCGATTGATTTTTGGCGGGATCATGGTTTCCTCCATAAAATTGAGAGCCTCAATGCATATGTCACTTGTTGTGAAGATCATAAGCATCAAGATACTCATTTTTTTGTTTGTAATGATTGTCATGCAGTCGAGGAATTACATGCGCATCATAATGAAACGCATTTACCCGATGGATTTGTTGCCACAAAAACATTTACCGAAACGCATGGCACATGTGGGGAGTGTACAAAATGATGCCCGTGATTGAAAAATATCCTGACCTCACTATCGACCTTGATACACAATCCAAAAAACCAGAATGGTTTGAGGATATGACACAAGAAGAGCAAAAGGCCACAGACGAGATTTTAGATTATCTAAATCAATCTGGTGCAAAACCGCATACAAATTTAAAAGGTGATATTATTGAAATTATCACCGCCATTGTGAATAGTTTAAAAGACGTTGTTCCAGATCATTTGACGCCCTCTTTAAAAATTCTAACCGACTATATCGCGCGATGGTTATGCCGTTATTTTGAACAAACAAATGCATCAACAATTCAAATTGCTTTTGGGTTTAACGCCCAAATTCCGGAAGGAAGGGATACATAATGGGCGCCATCG
>JAUHXB010000045.1 GCA_030427215.1 Alphaproteobacteria bacterium
ATCACCACACTGCCGATGATTTGTCCCTTCGCCCCCGAAGAACAACAAGCGTTATTAGAGGCAAAAACGTTGGATGATCGCTATAATGTGTTAACCTCTATGCTTAAAATTGCGCTAAAATCAAACGGCAGCAATAACAATACTATAAGGCATTAAAACAACATGACACCAAATCCCAAAATTTTGGAATTCCTTGTTTGTCCAGTCACAAAAGCTGGCCTTCGTTATGATGAGGAAAAAGGCGAATTGTTATCTGATCGAGCCAAATTAGCCTACCCCATTATCAATGGCGTTCCCAATATGGTTGTGGATAATGCAAGAGCCATGACTGCAAAAGAAATCAAAAAATAGAATTCTCTTGATTTTCACGATGAAGGTGATTAAAAAGAGACAAATTTTAAAATAAGAGGAATTATTATGGCTCGTGTAACCACCGAAGACTGTGTAACAGAAATCCCAAACCGTTTTGAATTAATCATGACGGCATCACAACGTGCCCGCCGCATTGGTGCCGGTTCTGAAATAACTGTGCCCCGCGATAATGACAAAAACACGGTTGTGTCATTGCGTGAAATCGCTGATAAAACAATTGATATTGAGGACGTTCAAGAAGATTTAGTTCAATCTTATCAGCGTGTCCATGAATCTGACAATGATGATATTGACTTGGCAGAATTGATTGAAAATGAATCAAGTATGGCGGATGAAGAAGAACTTTTGATGCGTTCCGCAACTTCAAACGCTTACACTGAAGATGGCTATGAAGATGCTGCAACAGACAATGAATTTCTTTCATCGATTGCAGGCAATACAAATTCATAGAAAATTAAATTTCTGTGTTTAAGGTTTAGAGGCTGACAGATCTATCGTCAGCCTTTTTTATTTGATATGATGAAAACCTAAATGGATAATCAAAAGCTCAAAAATGATCTGATTGAAAAAGTTCAATCCTATAATTCCGATGTTGATATTAATCTGATTGGTAAATCAGTTGATTTTGCGCGCAAATATCATGAGGGTCAAATCCGCAAAAATGGCGATCCATATTATACTCATCCGATAGAGGTCGCGTCATTATTGGCCGATATTCGCCTTGATGAGGCGTCTATTATTACAGCGGTTTTACACGATACGGTTGAAGATACGGATGCCACATTAGACGATATCGAAAAACAATTTGGGAAAGAAGTTGCAACCCTTGTCGATGGTGTCACCAAGCTAAATCAGATTGAAAGCAAAACAGTCGAAGGTAAACAAGCTGAAAATTTTCGTAAGCTTGTTTTGGCGATGTCTGAGGATATCCGTGTACTGCTCGTAAAATTAGGGGATCGCCTCCATAATATGCGCACGCTCCATCATTTTAAGGACCGTGTGGACAAGCAACGCCGTATTGCTCGTGAAACCATTGAAATTTATGCGCCATTGGCTGAACGAATTGGAATTCACAAAATTAAGGAGGAGCTAGAAGATCTATCCTTTAGCTTCCTTTACCCCGAAGCCCGAGAATCCATCATGAAACGCCTGTCCTTCTTACGTGAGGAAGAAACAGGGTTGGTCGATACCATTATCAAAACATTGGATAAACAGGCCAAGGAAGCAAAAATTAACGCAAAGGTTAGTGGACGCGAAAAAACACGCTATTCTATCTGGAAAAAGATGCAGCGTAAAAATGTTGCCTTTGAACAATTATCGGACATTATGGCGTTCCGTATTATCGTTGATGATATTGGGGAATGTTATCACATGTTGGGGGTTATTCACTCCCATTACCCAACGGTTCCAGGGCGATTTAAAGACTATATCTCAACCCCGAAATCAAATGGGTATAAATCTATACACACCACCGTCATTGGCCCAGAAAACCAACGTGTGGAAATCCAAATTCGTACAAAAGAGATGCATGAAGAAGCGGATTTAGGCGTTGCCGCACATTGGGCCTATAAACAAGGGAAACCAGGAAATAATAAGGGCGATCTTAAAAAATTCCGATGGCTTCGTGAATTATTGGAAATTTTGGAGCAAGATTCTCACGCTGAAGACTTCCTTGAAAACACAAAATTGGAATTATTTACGGAGCAAGTTTTTTGCTTCACCCCTAAAGGCGATTTGATTGAATTGCCCGCAGGCGCATCATGTGTTGATTTTGCCTATGCCATCCACTCTGACGTTGGGAATAAATGTGTAGGCGCCAAAATTAATGGACGCATTGCGCCACTGTCTACCAAGCTTAACAACGGGGATCAGGTGTCGGTTCAAACATCGAAAAACCAATCACCTTCTCCCACTTGGGAACGATTTTCCGTCACTGGAAAGGCTAAATCACATATTCGCCGTTATATTCGCCAACAACAGCGAGACCAGTATATGGAATTGGGTCGTGCGATGGTCGTTAAGGTGTTTAAACAAGAAGGTTTTGATTTTGCCGAAAAAATGCTTTCTGGCCTGACTGGTAAATTCAAGGTCGATGCCATTGAAGATGTGATTACAGGTGTAGGACAAGGGAATATTGTTGCCCGCGATGTGTTCAAGGCGGTTTTTCCAGACCATAAAAGTGACCAACAACAATCACAAGATGATTTTATAAATAATAAAATTCCAAATGTTGAACAATTTAACAAAGCCAAAAAAATAAATAAAAACGCGCCCATGCCCATTAAAGGGTTAATTCCCGGTATGGCGGTTCATTTTGCACGATGTTGCCATCCTTTACCTGGTGATCGTATCGTTGGAATTGTTGCAACCGGGCGTGGCGTCACGGTTCATACAATGGATTGTGACACTTTAGAAAATTTTGCAGATACGCCTGAGAGATGGTTGGATGTTAGTTGGGGTGAGGGCAAGGATGCACCCGAAACACATGTTGGGCGCATTAATATGACGATTTCAAATGAAGCTGGTGCGCTCGGGACACTCTCAAACATTGTCACTACAAATGAAGGAAACATCACAAATTTAAAAATTACAAACAGGTCACTTGATTTTTGGGACATGTATATTGATGTTTATGTTGAAGATGTATCGCATCTGGCTAATATCGTGGCTGCCTTGAGGGCCAGCCCTGAAATTACAGATGTCGAGCGTGCAAAGGGAAGATAGTAATTATATCCTGAGATTTTTTAAATAATAAAATTCTTAATCTATTTAGATGCATGACCTATTAAATATAATGAAATTAAGCTTCACCGCATGTATCAAAGTCATCTTTAAACTGACCAATGCGTTGTATTTCCCATTGGAGTGTCAGGCCAAACTTTTCTTTGACACGTCGCCTCATCTCTTCGCCTAATGATTCCAAATCATGTGCCGTTGCATGACCATCATTGATCATGAAATTACAATGTTTTTCACTCATCATAGCGCCACCAATTTTAAAACCTCGTCCCCCGACCTGATCAATCAATTGCCATGCCTTCATATCCTTTGGTAAATCCGCCGTCATAAGGTCTGAGGGGGATGGATTTGCAAATGTTGATCCACCAGTGCGATCTTTGACTGGCTGTGTTTCTTCTCTTTGTTTTTTGATATCATCCAAGGTATTGAGAAGTTTTTCGCTATCATCATCATAGGCCTGAAAACGCGCAGAAATAAAAATCGTATCATAAGGCAGGCTGTTATGGCGATACGATAACTGCATCTCTTCCTTTGTGACGATTTTTATTTGGCCATCACGATCCATAACGCGAGCATCAATGAGTATATCCCCTATATCAGCCCCATAAGCCCCAGCGTTCATGCGCAAGGCACCGCCAATACTTCCTGGTATACCACTCAGAAATTCAAACCCGCCCAACCCTTGTTTAGCGGCATGCCTAGCAACTGCTACGTCTCCTGCCCCGGCCCCTATTTCAACAATATTCGTAAGTGTGTCATGTTCCAAACGATTGAAATTTTTACCTAGCTTAATGACAACACCCTTGATGCCACCATCACGAATAATAATATTGGATCCTAATCCCAAAATCGTTATTGGTATTGTCTCAGGGCAAGCAGTTAAGAAATGTGATAAATCAGCCTCGTCAGCAGGTTGAAATAAAGATTCAGCAGGTCCTCCAACCCTGAACCAGCTTCCCTTGGCCACATCTGCATTTTCAATGATCAGTCCTCGTATGTGAGTTAAATTTGATAAAAAAGACATTAAACAGCGTCGCCTTTGGTAACGTTCTGATCTTGTATTTTAGCCAAATCATAAGCCCATTGCGTAATATTTCCCGCCCCCATAAATATTATAACATCGTCTTTTTGAACAGTCCCCTCTAATAAATTTGGTAGCATTTCCTGATCTGGCAAGTATTGAACAGATTTATGACCATATTGCGCAGCGGCTTTGGCAAGACTTTCTCCGCTGATACCCTTAATTGGCGATTCACCCGCTTCATAAACATCTGCAATATACACAACATCTGCATCATTAAAGCATGTCGCAAACTCATCAAATAAATCACTTAATCTGGAATATCGATGCGGTTGCATGATAGCGTGAATTTTTCTACCTGATTTTTCAACGGCATTTTTGGCCGCCGACAAGACAGCAAAAATCTCGATAGGGTGGTGAGCATAATCATCGATAATGGCCGCACCATTAAATTCTCCAGTCTTTGTGAAACGTCTCTTAACGCCTTGAAACTCTGACAAACCCTTTCGTAACTGATCATCATTCATACCCATTTCATGGCCAACAATAATTGCAGCACAGGCGTTTAAAACGTTGTGACGACCCAGCATAGGTAGTGTGAAGCCTTCTATCATACGATCTTGTACCGTATCTTCCAACCACCCACGCAACCTTATATCAAATCGCATATGCGATCCTTTTGATTCCATATTTAAAACCTGTATATCGGCCTGAGATGAAAATCCATAAGTGATAACACGACGATCCTGCAATTGAGGGATTAAATTCTGAACCTCTGGATGATCAATGCATAGTGCTGCAAAACCATAAAAAGGCAAGTTATTGATAAAATTGCGAAATGCGGCCTTGGCGTTATCAAAAGATCCATAATGATCTAAATGTTCGGGATCAATATTGGTAATTACCGCCGCCGTTGCTGGTAAACGGGTAAATGTTCCATCACTTTCATCCGCCTCGGCAACCAACCAATCCCCTTGCCCCATTCGCACGTTGGTGCCATACGCATTAACAATTCCGCCATTCACAACAGTGGGGTCAAATCCGCCAACTTCCATCATTGTGCCAACCATTGATGTTGTCGTCGTTTTTCCATGTGTGCCTGCAATCGCTATCCCCAGCCGAAGTCGCATAATTTCGGCCAGCATTTCTGCCCTTTTAATAATGGGAAGGCGCCTTTCGCGTGCTTTTACTAATTCTGGGTTATCATCCTTCACAGCCGATGAAATGACCACGGCAGAGGCATGATCTAGGTTATCTGCTTGGTGTCCTAAAACAACAGGTATTCCTTTATTCTTCAAACGCTTAACATTTTGGCTCTCGCTAATATCGGATCCTTGAATTTGATACCCCATATCAAGTAGGATTTCGGCAATGCCGCTCATGCCGATACCACCTATACCGACAAAATGTATAATACCAATTGTTTCAGGGTTGAGACGCATAAATCGGACAATACGTTGTCACGACAGAATTTTCCAGCTTTTTTCAAAATAGATAAAATTTTAGGGAATTTTAACCAATTTCTGGAATACTATAGGTATTATTGAATGATAAATTAGGGTTAATACGTGAAAAAGAATTATTCCAACTCTCAAAAGGGCTTTTCGCTTGTCATTGCACTGCTTCTAGTTGTTGCCTTCACAAGCGTTCTGACTTCGCTTGTTATTGGCAGGAAAGCCGAAACATTGCGTCAGGCCGCTGATATTGCCGGGTGGGAGTCGGCTACACTTGGAAAGGCCGCGCGAGTATATGTAAGAAATCTTATGGCTGCTGACCCTAACTTGGTCAATATTTTGGATATTTCTGGTGCGGGCCCCACCGATATCCCTATCCAAACACTGATTGATTTATCCTTACTCCCCAATGATTTTGGCAGAGAAATCAACCCAGGTGAGTTTGTTAATGGTTTAGGACAACCCATGCGTGTTATCATGGCGAATCATCCCATTGATGGATTACCGACCGATTCGACAACCATTCCAACGGCCTATATTTTCTTTGAAGATAATCAAAGATCGACAGCCGCCTTAATGCAAGATGTTGTACAGGCCGCCCGCCGACAGGGCGCAACGGTGTCTGCGCCTGTTTTTAATGGCTCTACGAATATATCAGGGGCTTGTAATTCATTAGGAAATAGAGCCATCATTTGGGATACGGGTTGCATGTCAGAATTAGAGTTTGAGGTTTTAACAGGTATTCCATTTGCCCCAGGAAATTTTGTTTTACCGGCATGGCGATCCGTTCAATTTGATTCACGTGCTATGATGAGGTACGCACAACCAGAAAATCCAGGGGCGCAAACAATGTTGGTTTCATTAGAAATGGCGGAAATGAAAGATTGCTCAGACCCCGCAATTTCTGCAAATTTTGCACAGATGATTAAGGATGACCCCAGCGTAGTTGAAGGCTATGAAGTGACAGCATCAAATTTATGTGGGGCAGAAAGCGATGATGTTGCAACTTTAAACGACAGGCGACGAGATATTATTGGAATTGGAAATATTCAGGCTAATAATTTACTTGTCGATCAACAAATCAACGAAGATATCAGGACGGACAGCAACGGCATTGCATTTGCAATTGCCGAACCAAATCCTGAATTTAATTTGATCGGTAATTTGGATATTACAGGCGATGCAAGAACTTATGAAGGCGATGTAGCCGTCATTGGCGATATCACCGCAGATAGCAATATTTCTGTGACAGGAGCGGGTGCAGGAATTGCACCATCGGCCAGAATTGGTGATTTAAACACAGGGGGGCTCAACGTCAATAATGCTATCACTGTATCCAACGACACGACAATTGCAGGAAATGTAAATGTTAGCAATCAATCAGAGATTCAAGCGGACACAACCGTCAGCGATTTATTTGAAGCCAATATAATGACAATGAGCGACGGTAGTGATCTAACGATCAATAACAACGCAACATTCTTTGGAGAAATGAATGCAAATTCTATCATAGCATCAGGTAATGGTAGTAATTATTCAGTCATTATTGAGAATGCAAATTTGACAGACCTCGATATTGATAATGACACAACCGTTGCCTCAGCGATTAAATTTCGAGGAGCCACAACAATGGAAGATTCGAGCGTTCTATCCGCATCAAATGGTGGAACAGCATCATGTGTTGGTGATTTTTGCCCTCGCAGGGAAGAGCAAAACATATGCCAACAACAAACGCTACAAGGTTATGATGAGTGTATGGAACAGTTAACGAGAAATGAATTTAATCCCGCTTTTGGACCGTCGCAATGATCAAAAATAAAAAACACACTAAGGGGTTTTCCCTTCTTGAAACTTTACTGGTTGTCGCAATCATCGCCGTCATTGCAACGGGAGCAACAATTGTTTTTAATGATTGGTTCAAAGATTCTGTAGATCGCAAAGTCGGTCGCGAAATGAATAATATTCAAGATGCGGCAGAACAATTTGTACAGTTAAATTTTGCCGACATTTTGACTGCTGTTCCTAATACAGGTGATATTGCAGAAATTGATATCAATAATATTATTGATGCAGGCTTTCTGCGCTCTAATTTCAATCCACAAAATTCATTTCTTCAGGTTATGCGTATTCTGGTCAGAAATTCTTCAAATGTTAGCGAAAGAAACTCAATTGAAGTTATAACAGTTACAGATGATTTAGCTGATTTCGACAGTCGAAAAAGAGATGGTCGCCTGGCCCGCGCAGCAACGGCAGGCGGACCAAAGGTTGGCGTTATCAGCAATCTAGACCTTGGCCCACAATGTTGTAACGGTAATATTCAAAGTTTACAAGGATTGTGGTCCATCGACCTCAATGATTTTACCGCCATTTATAATGTCACACCGACAATAGCCGAGGGTGGATATATGGCGGCATACAGCAAAATTAATGATATTTCAACAGCGAACGAAGACTATCTTTATCGTGTCCGTGTCGGTCTTGAAAATTCAAATCGAATGAATACAAATCTTGATATGAACAGTAATGACATCCTTGGTGCAGGATCATTGAGCGTTGATAAAATTGATGTATTGGGCAATGCCACAATAAGTGGCGGGCCTTCAACGTCACTTGAAACCTCCTACAGCTTCGCCGTACAAGATAATTTCGTTATGGATCAGAATATGGTTGTGAATTCATCTGGTAAT
>JAUHXB010000289.1 GCA_030427215.1 Alphaproteobacteria bacterium
CGCCTCTAATTCAAACCAAATATGCTCACCATTATTATGGTCGTATCGATCATGAAAAATTTCAATTCGATCAAGTGTCCTCATCGGCGATTTCGCCTGGCATTGCGCGTCGCGAAACGATGTAAAATCGTGATGACCCAATAAATGCAATGACGCCATACGCATGGCCTCAATATCCAAATCATGTTTGACATGCCACACATGGCGAAGATCATGAACGGGTGGGGCAGAGCGCGTGATTATGCGATAGCGATAAAGTTTGTTTTTTGCGCCAAATCGCGCGTGAAATTCGGAATCCACTTCTTCCGCGTTAATAATCGCAATCGGTTCGGGGCGTAAATGCGCATTAATCGCCTTCGCCAGATCATAGCCGGTTAATGCCCTGTCGCCATAATCAAGGTCAAAATGCGCCACCTGCCCATGCGCGTGAACGCCTGCGTCTGTACGCCCCGCGGCAGTGATTGAAATATCTTGCCCACAAAATTTATGAATGGCGGTTTCAATGGATTGTTGAATGGAGGGCACGCCATCTTTTTGACGTTGCCACCCGCAATAATCCGTCCCGTCATATTCAATGGTGAGTTTCCAGTGTTTTTGCATGATATTTAGGTTTTAAAACGCGAAGAACGCAAAGTCACGCAAAGTTTTTATTTGACTTAATCAATTTAACTAGCTATAAACTATTTTTAGGAGTAATAAATGTATAGCTTTATAAAATCAGTTGGACTCAATGCTATTTTCGGGTTGGCGGCAGGACTAACAGTTGCAAACGGAATTGATTTAGTTTTCGGAAATGGCAACCAATTAACTAAAATTTCTGAGACTGAATTATGTTTGGGACTTATCGGTTACGCAGGCGGTGCTTTACGTGGCGCGTATATGAAGGTTATGCACGTCAAACCCACCTAAGCCAAATACCCGCCATTTTGTGCGGATTTTAAATCCATGGTTTTTTTGCCCTCGGGTTGGACAAGGTCGAATATGATTTCGTCATTTTCGATATGAGCCTTTAATATTTTAACGCGACCTTTTAATCCTTGAACGAATGTTCCCGGCCATGGGTTAAGCCCACGAATTTGGCAATCAATCTCTTGCGCGGACATGCCCATATCAATTTCACCATCTGATTTTTTCAACATCGGGGCGTATGTGGCATACGCATCATCTTGTTTTTCTGGCCTGATATCCCCGATATTATCCAAAACATCCAAAATGGCTTTGCCTCCCAATTGGGATAAATCATCAAACAGGCTTTGTGATGTCGCTTGCTCCGAGATCGGCACTTCGATTTTTGAAATCATGTCGCCCGTATCCATGCCCTCGTCCATTTGCATGATTGTCACGCCCGACACATCGTCGCCCTTCCATATTGCATGTTGAATGGGGGATGCCCCGCGCCACCTAGGCAATAATGACCCGTGAATATTCAAACATCCATATTTTGGCGCATCCAAAACAGCCTTGGGTAATAATAAGCCATAGGCCGCAACAACGGCGACATCCGCCTTCAGGGATGCAAATTTTACTTGCTCCTCCACCGATTTTTTCAATGATTTGGGCGTGTGT
>JAUHXB010000290.1 GCA_030427215.1 Alphaproteobacteria bacterium
CCCCCAAAATTGGAGAACTCACTCATGATGTTTTCAATAATATTGTGGTGTTGATCTTCACACCCTGTAACGCCCAATGGATTTGGTTTTGTGATAATGCTCTTCGCCGCCTCTATCTGCGCCTCGTTCAACGCATCAACGATCTTCTGTCCTTCTTCCAATACAGATGTATCACACCCGATGAGGGGGCCGTCATAACTGGGATCTACTTCTCCGTTTATTCCTCCTCCTGGATTCATTGCAACTGGCGAAAGTTCGCCATTCATTGTTGCCTTGGCTTCTGCAATTAATCGTGCCCGTTCATTTGGATCGTCTAAATCCACGCCCTGCGCTGATATAGGGTCAATGGCGTAAAATTCTCCTGTGCTATCCTTTACCATCACTTTATAATCTAAATGTGCACCTGTGCCGGCGCCACTATTTCCACTGGCTGCAAGAACAGATCCAGCAGAAATCGATTGCCCTGGTTGTACATTCATCGTGCTAAGGTGACTATATTGCACCGCATAGTTACCGCTACTACTCGTAACAACAACTCTATTACCATAGCCTTTGCTGGATTGACGTACTTCTGATACCGTTCCTGTTATGGAAGAAATCATTGGTGTTCCTACAGGTGTTGCATAGTCAACGGCGGGATGTTTGGCACTACAGCCTGTGCACGGACGATCTCTTGGCCCAAATGGACTAGACATCCTAAAGCTTCCGTCAAAAGGCTCTCTTTCAAGACCCGCAGCAAATGCGATGGTTGCAAATGACAGTAATCCTAATAAGAGTATGTTGTAAAAATTATATTTTTTCATTTTTATTCTTTTGTATAGGCCTTTTGTCCATCCCATTCATAGACTTCTGCATTATTAAGATTAGGCCGCTTGTAAATATATATTTGCCTAAGACCGCTCTCATCGGCACGTCCTAAGCCAACCTTTGTTGTTTGTGCTTCCAAAACAGGCAACAGCCCTTTTGAGGTTTGTGCAAAAAAATAGGTGTTGGTATTCCCATGACGATCGATAAAAATATAATCATCCTGAAATCTCGCAATGATTTCATTTTTGCCATCATAGTTGAGATCGATGAAAGCATACTCAAGATAAGGCATATGGAAATGATAGTCTTTATACTCTTGTATTTGACTATCTAAAGCCTTGAATATTGCCTTTTCAACTTCCGAGTTAACCAAAGTCGTAAACTCAACCATATCAACGCGTTGGGCATGGGCTTGTGATGATGACACCATGGATATTCCAAGAGCTATAATAAAAATGATGAGTGAATATGGATATGTTTTGATCATATTAATTCGCCGCCTCTGTTAAATTAGAAGCCGCATCAGTAATAGGGGAGGTCATTGCATTGGCGGCATCTTCGAATTTGTCTGTGGCATTTCCAAACAATCCTTTAACTTTATCGTTTGCGGCACCACATACTTTTTGAAGCAAGCGTTCAGGATTGGCAAGGTCTGCCACTCCTTGAATTGCGCCCTGAATTTCGGCGATTTTACCGCCAAGGATGTTGGATAAGGAAGGAATTTGCGGCATTTCAATACATTGTGCGATTA
>JAUHXB010000046.1 GCA_030427215.1 Alphaproteobacteria bacterium
AAGGTGGAAGTAATGTAGCCAGTCAGCGTGATCGTGGTATATATATAGAAGGTGGCGCGGATATAGCTTCTATTGGCACTGGTTTGTATGCTGCAAACATAAAACTTGTGGGAACAGGTGGAAGTAGTTTGTTTGATAACTCTGGTATTCATATGCGAGATGGTGGAACAGAAATCAAAACAATAGATGGTAACATTCTGCTTACAGGCACAGGAAATGGAAGCGCAAGTATTAATCATGGTATTTATTTACAGGCGAATGCCGACATAGTCTCTACAGGCTCAGGTGCAACTGCAGGTGTTATTACACTTGATGGCACAGCTGGCAATGGTACAAACAACAGCCGTGGTGTTTATATATCTGGGGCCACAACTACTATTTCCTCAGCAGAGGGTGCAATTAATCTAACAGGAACAGGACAAGGATCTGGCACAGGTAATGATGATATAGAGATCAATGCAGCCACAGTGGAAACAACGGCGTCAACAACGGACATAACTTTAAATGCTGATAATTTTGATTTAAATAATAGCGGCGTAATTAGTAGTACGGGCAATCTTTCTATTTTAAACCGCACGTCTGGCACGAGTATTGGCCTTGGCGGTGGTGCGGGTGATTTAAATCTGAGCGATGCTGAACTTGCACAATTTACGGTCGGTGGTGATTTGATTATCGGATCTGCGAGTGCGGGGCTGGTAAGTGTGGACAGTGTCGATTTCACAGGCATCACCAATAATAACGTTTCATTGTTGGGTGGTGGATTAACGCTGGATAATAACCTGGATGTTGGCAATGGACTAGTAGTATTAACCGATGGTGCCGTGACCCTAAACGGTTCTATTTCTGCCACAGGTGGTGGCAATAGCATTATTCTCAAAGGGGCATCTTTTGATAATAATGCTGGTGCATCCGCAATAGATGCCGGTGCCGGCCGCTATCTGGTTTATGTCGATGGCCCGGCTTCGACGGATAAAGGCGGTTTAAATGCGCGGCATTATTATAACCGTGCCTATGCCGACCATCTGCCATCATCTATCACCGAAACCGGTGATGCATTTCTTTATGCTTATCAACCAACGGTGACATTAACGCCTGATACTATTCGCCTTAATACATTCCAGCCAGGGTTTGGTAGCTTTACTTACCAGGTCTCTGGCTTGGAAACTGGTGATACTTTGAATGACGTTTTAAGCGGAATGCCAACATTCACAAAATCAAAAACCGCGCCCGGTCGCTATCAAATCCTTGGGCAAACTGGAACGTTATCAAGCCTGATAGGGTATGCGATTGATTTTGGACCCGCCGGCGTTCTTGAAATGTTATCACCGGCCGCACAGCTGAATAGTAGCGTTGAACAGACGATACAGATACCAAAGATTATCCAGCAAAATAATGATTATGTTGTGATCACGCAAAACAACACTTTAAGTGGTTCAGGAGCATCATCATCCGAGCCGAATGGCTCACGATCGCAACCGCGATTAACCCTACGCAAGAAAAGCCAGATGAATAATGCGGATAGCTCGGAACCAAAGGCAGATGTCCGCCTTGTACAAGCGGATCTCCTCGAGATCGAGCAACCCCTCATCGATTTCTATGATCTCTGCTCCTATAACGTAACCTATTGTCAGTGATTGAATTCAAGAGTCAGGCTTTAAATATTCTCCACCCTCGAATAGTTTGGTGACATCATAGCCTTTCATATTTTCGATTTCATTCCGCGCGGATAACGGCAGTGCCCAGGATGCCGCACATTATACGATCAATGGATCGCCATAAATAATAATGCTTACCATTTATTTTGACGAAGACTTCATCGATATGCCATCTCCAATTTGAATGAGGATTGTTCGATTTTTTCTTCAGATCTTTCGCAAATAAAGTGCCAAATTTATTCCAACAATATCGAATGGTTTCGTGACAAATATCAATTCCACGTTCATGCAAAATATCTTCAACTTGTCTCAAGCTTAGTGGAAAACGCACGTAATACATTACAGCTAGTTTAATAATTTCGGGACTGGTTTTGTAATATTTGAAGTGATTTTTTTTGCTCATAGGTCGAAAATATCATGGCTATTTCAAAAATGCCGTTTTAATCTGACAAGACCATTCTCTGTATGTCTCGAAAGTAAGACTTAGTGGTGGAGGGAGTAGGATACGCATTCACGGCATAATTATTTGATTTTATTAAATATATCATTCCACTTATTTCTTTAGTACCAACATTGATACCAACACTTAATTAAAGTCATCGTCCATGTGTTAAATAAACGTATCAAATTAAGCTGTACTTACAAGAGCTTTTAAAATAAGGACGATAACATCCAAATCGCCATGCAAACCATCATCACATTTTCGGTGAGTGAGATTGCGCCCAAAGGGACATTGCTGTCGCCACCAACACAGGCGCATTTTAAGTCTCGCTTATCGATATACACGGCCTTGATGACTGATACCGCACCAATCGACCCAATGACTAATGCCATGGGTGCTGTAAGCAGTGCAAGCATTGCGCCTGCTAACATACCAATCCCTGCAAAGGCTTCTGCATAGGGGTAGATATATGAATAGCGCACCCATCGCATAGCCAGAATATCGTATGTGATGAATTGCATTGAGAACGCGTCTAAATCACGCAGTTTTTGTACCGCCAACATGCACATGGAATAGGCCACGAATAGTCCAATGATATTGCCAATAACAGATGGCATCATCTTGAACCCTGCAAAGTGACTAACCAATGCCATCAGAAATGTGGTGGCAAATATCGCAATCACGGGGGCGTATGTTGTATCGCCCTTATCATCAGCCTTGCCAAAATAGACTTGCAAATCGTCGTATCCACCAATTCGTTTATCTTCAATAAATGTTTGCGGTGTGGTCTTAACATGGTGCTTTTTCTTAAAGGCATCAGTTTCGTCCCGTGTGGTTAAGTGATGATCTTCAACCTCATATCCTTCACGCTCCAACAAATCCTTTGATTTAATCCCGTATGGGCAAATATGTTTATCCGTCACCATACGGTAAATAAACGCTTTTTTCGATTTCTTCATAATTGTCTCCTTAATTATTATACAAATAAAAGGCCAAAAAAGTTTCATTCAGTGGACATAGCTTTTACACTCACGATTACAACTTCCAAATTTGTAGGCTGAGTGTGCCCTCTAATTTACAATGATACCAAACGGCGCAAAAACCTGTTTTCCATCAATTTGAACTTGTGCGAATAATTTTAAATATCCTGCATGTTCGGGTTCGATGTGAAACTGTAATGTTGGGCCACCACGTTCCGTGTCTTCGGCTGGCTCTGCACCCATAGGGTGAATGTGCGCGATAGACTGATAATCTTCATAAAAGCCAACCATATGCGCGTAAGCTCCCATAACGGGTTCAAGGATTTTTAAAGCTTCACCATTTTTGGAAATACTCATGGTGACCATAACAGCTTCTCCAGCCTTTGGATCGCCTTCCAATTCAAGCTTGAAATCATACCCTTGTGATGAAGACTCGAGGTTCACTGTTTTATCAATTGGCTCTTTGCATTCTGCCGCACCTTTTAAATCAACAGGTATGTAATGTTGTTGAGAGCCTTTAAGTTGAACATCAGCCCATATTCTGTAAGAGCAAGCCGTTTGTGGTATGAAATTAAAAGCATATTGTCCAGTTGATGTTTGAGTTGGATGCTCATGATGATAATCATTCAATTCAGGATCAATAATCAACAAATGAACGGGCTTTGTATGGACGACCTCAAACTGTGATACATCTAATGGCTTTGCTTGCTTATCTTGAATAAATAAAACCACTTCATTTTCTTCACCAACCTTTAATTGGGTGGGCGTGATTGGCGTGATAACAATCTCAGGCTCTGAATGTCCATGTTCGCTATGGTCATGTCCTGGTCCTGCCCATGCTGGTAAAGCTAAAGTGGTGAGCATGGCTGTTGTTAGTAAAGTTTTAAACATGGTTTTTCTCCTTTTGATTAAGATATGAAATTGAAGCATTTTCACCAAACCGCCAAAACACCAATGGCGTGACGATTAGATTTAAAAGCGTCGAAGTAAATAGTCCTGAAAATATAACCGTAGCAACAGGGCTAAGGATTTCCTTACCTGTTTCGCCTGCCGCCATTACAAGAGGTGTGAGGGCAAGCAGAGCCGTTAAAGCAGTCATAAGAACAGGCACAAGACGTTCCTGCGTTCCACGTTTGAGCATTTGAAGATCAAAGCTCTCACCCTCATGTTTCATGAGGTGGAGATAATGCGAGATCATCATGATGCCGTTCCGTGATGCAATCCCTGTGAGCGTCACAAATCCAACCATTGTAGCGATTGAAAACACGCCGCCTGTCAGATAGATACCAATCACAGCACCAATGAAGGATAGCGGAATAGCAAGCATAACTTGCAGACTAAGACTAACTGAACGGAAATGTGTGTAGAGAGCAAGAAACATCCCCAAAAGTGAGAAAATGCTCAAGATCAAAATGTTACGCTGTGCTGTTGCTTGGCTTTCAAATTGGCCGCCATAGCTAATGTAATAGCCTGATGGCAGTTCCAACTCTTCATCAAGTATCCTTTGAATATCTTCAACGACACTCACCACATCACGACCTTGCGTATTGGCTTGTACAACCATACGACGGCTAACACCTTCACGGTTAATCAAGTTCGGTCCTTTGGCCTCCTCAATATCTGCAAAAAGTTGTAAAGGCACAACATTACCGCGCAGTGTTTCAAACGGGATTTTACCAATAGCTTCTTTATCCTCCCGAGCTTCATCATTAAGGCGCAAGACAACATCAAATAAACGATTGCCATCAATGATATTGGTGACGGTTTGTCCCTGCATCGCAAGTTCTGCATGTTGTGCGGCCTCACCAATCATAACGCCATGTTGCTTGGCTTTATCACGGTCAAAATTCACATGAATTTGCGGGATTAGAAGCTGTTGCTCCATTTGCAAGTCTGCAATACCTTCAACACCTTGAACCAATACCTGTACTTCAGCGGCTTTGGCACGCAATATATTGAGATCATCACCAAAGATTTTAATGGCAATTTGTGCGCGAACACCTGAGGTAATAAAATCAATACGGTGAGAAATAGGTTGCCCGATATTGATAATCACACCGGGAATTGAACCTAGCTTTTCACGAATGTCGGAAACGATATCTTCTTTATGTCGATCCGATGATTTTAGTGTTACTTCTAGCTCCGTTGAGTTGACACCAAGCGCATGCTCATCTTCTTCGGCGCGACCTGTTCTTCGTCCAGTATCCGCAACTTCGGGAATTTCATGCATAAGGTTTTCTGCCAAAATACCGAGGCGATTACTTTCCTCCAACGATGTTCCCGGCGGCAATGTTACATTGATTGTAAAACTACCCTCGTTAAATTCAGGTAAGAACTCACGTCCAAATGTAGGGACAAGCATTAACGCTCCCAAAAACAAGGCTGCGACAATCGTAAGAACGGATTTTGGGCGTGGCAAAGCCAGATTTAAAACCTTACTATGCCCTGCCTTTAACTGGCGTACTAACCAACCATCTTTTTCATCCTCCATACGTTTCATCTTTGGCAAGAGGTAAGAGCATAGGGCGGGTGTAACCGTCAATGATACGAGCATTGAGGCCACAATAGCTGTAATATAAGCCACACCAAGAGGAATAAAGACCTTCCCTTCAAGGCCGCTCATTGCGAATAGTGGCAAGAAGACCATAAACACAATGATGGTTGAAAAGACGATAGAATTCCTGATTTCTTTTGATGCCTTAAAGACAACATTTAAAACAGGCTCTTTATTCTTCTTCTGTTTGTTTTCACGTAAACGCCTGAATACATTTTCAACATCTACAACGGCATCATCGACAAGCTCACCGATAGCCACCGCAAGACCACCAAGTGTCATGGTGTTAATGCTCATGTCAAACCATTTAAAGATGATAAAAGACACGACCAATGACAGAGGAATTGCAACAAGTGTAATCGCAGTTGTCCTGAAATTCAGTAGGAACAAAAACAGGATAATCGCCACCAAGATAGACCCATCGCGCAACGCTTCCACAATGTTATGAATGGCATTCTCAATGAAATCGGCTTGTTTAAAGATTTCTGGATTGAGGATTATGCCTTCGGGTAACGATTTTTCAATAGATGCGAGTTCTTGTTCAATACGATCAGTCAATCCAATCGTGTCCGTACCAGGCTGTTTTGACACCGCAAGTAACACACCGGGCTTCCCATTAACAGACGCGTCACCGCGTTTGGCGATTGGTCCAGCCAATTTAACCTCTGCTACATCTGCAAGTGTTAAAGCAGGCATATCAGGCGAAACTTCTTTTGCGATGACGGTTTTTTCCAAATCATCAAGAGATCGAATAAGCCCTAAATTACGAACCGAGTGTTCTTGGTAAGCATCAAGCAAAAAGCCACCAGTTGTGTTTACATTCGCGTTTTCCAATGCCTCGCGCACCTGATGCAAAGTAATGCCGTGATTAAGCATTTTCTGCGGATCAACTAACACATGATATTGTTTTAAATCACCACCAATCGCCGTGATTTTTGATACACCACTAATACCTAAGAGCCGTTGCTTTACATCCCAATCAGCAATCGTTCGCAAATCAAGGGGTGATATATCAGGGTTTTCAGATGTAATACCGATAAACATCACTTCTCCCATAATTGATGATACTGGCCCCATGATGGACTGAACATCTTCGGGAAGGCTTCCTGCGACTTGATTTAATTTTTCAGCAACGATTTGTCGAGCGAGATAAATATCCATATCCCAATCAAATTCAACATAGACAATTGAAAAGCCAATAGATGATGACGAACGAACCGTTGTTACCCCGCTTGCACCATTCATGGCGGCTTCTACTGGGAAGGTCACAAGTGTTTCCACCTCTTCTGGGGCAAGTCCGTGTGCTTCACTAATAATCGTAACTGTTGGGCGGTTTAAATCAGGGAACACATCCACTGGTAGCGTACGAACAACCTGAAAGCCATAAACCATTAAAAGTGCCGCGATAGTTATCACTAAAAGGCGATAATTAAGGGCAAAACGTATAATTGTATCAAACATATTTCATTCCTCCCTTAATGCTTATGACCGCTGTGATCATCATGGTCTGCTTGGTCGTCGTAACCTTCATGACCGTCCTGATTATCCTCTTGAGGTTTCTCGCTATGGTCATGCCCGTCATCATGCGAATGACCTTCCTGTTCATCATGAGGCTTTTTGTCGTGGTCATGTTCTTGTATGCCACCAACAGACATATATTGAAGTTGATAATTTCCATTCGTCACAACACGGTCATTAGGAAATAACCCGCTTTTGATTTCTATATGATGTCCCGTCTTTACACCCACCGTCACTTCGCGTTTTTCAACCTCTTGGCCTGTTATCACATATACGAAGTAAGAGCCGAGTTCGCCTAAAACAGACCGTTTTGGAACCGCCATAACAGGTGTGTCTGACCCTATAAAAATTTCCATCGTTCCTTGCAATCCAGGCTGAATATCGCCCTTTGGCGTATCAATCATGGCAAAGATTGAAAATGTGCGGCTTTCAGGATCAATCACGCGGTTAATGCGCTGGATTTTCCCCTCAATATGACGATCAGGTGCAATATCAAGGTGCAGTTTTGCTTTCTGCCCTACCTTTAAGATTTGAATGTCGGGCGTCTCATAAGCCACACCGCGTACCAACATTTGAGATGCATCACCGATTTCAAGAATATCACCACCTGCATCAATAATTTCACCAACACCAGCGTGCAGATTAAGAACAAATCCATCAATGGGTGCGGATAAAACAACATTACTATTCCCAACACTTATAGGCTCAAGCGTTACAAGGCTTTGCCCTTTTTTCACTTCCTCACCAACCTTCACAGCTATATCAAGGATTTTACCACCAAATCGTGGAGAGATGGATGCTTGTTTCTCAGGCAATAGCTCTGTAAAAGCCAACATGT
>JAUHXB010000047.1 GCA_030427215.1 Alphaproteobacteria bacterium
GGTATAATCTCTGCCCTTATTATCATAGGCTTCATAATGCTACATTATCAGGGGACAATTTGATAATGAGGTTAAAACTATCAATTTTAATCATACTTGTTCTAGGGCTAATTTTTTTACCAACGGCGATTATTATCGTGTTTGGTATGATCCCAACTATTGTTGCCTTTTCAACAGACCGATCCGTAGGGCGTAGCAAAACAATATGTGTCGGAGCCATGAATTTTGCAGGGTGTTTTCCTTTCTTACTGGAATTTCATACACAGTTTGGACAACAAACGGTTGATAATGCCTTTCGTTTGGTTGGGGACTTTGAAACACTCATTGTGATATATGTTCTTGCGGCTGGTGGTTATGCTATTGATAGAGCCGTAACTGGGATTGCATCCTCTCTTATCATTCAAAGATCAGAATCTCGACTTAAAAAATTAGAAAAAGAAAAGAATAAACTTATTTCAAAGTGGGGAGAAAAAGTTTCAGGTAAATATAAGTTAGATGATTACGGATTTCCTATCAATCCAATCCCAACCCCAGTCACACAAGATCAAGAAGAACCAGCAGATAAAAACACACAGTAAACTAAAGTTACAAAAAGTGTTTTTTAAATATTATGGTGGGTGGTAACGGGTTCGAACCGCTGACCCTCTCGGTGTAAACGAGATGCTCTACCAGCTGAGCTAACCACCCATCAATTAAGATATAGGTTTGTACCCTACTCTATTTTTAAAATCAATCCTTAATTCTAAATAAAAAGACGGCCATAAAAATGGCCGCCTTATATAGATTCTAAAATCCTATTATTACTTATTGTTAACAGCGTCTTTAAGAGCCTTACCAGCAACAAATTTAGCTTGCTTAGAAGCAGCAATTTTAATGGCTTCTCCTGTGCGTGGGTTACGACCTGTTGTCGCGGCGCGGTTAGATACTTTAAATGTACCAAAACCAATTAATTTAACTTCATCACCTTTTTTCAAGGCTGTAGTCACCGCCGTAATAGTTGCATTTAGTGCATCTTCAGCTTTTGCTTTTGAAAGGTCAGCTGTTTTTGCAATTGTTTCGATTAATTCACTTTTATTCATAGTAATACCCCTAAGGTTTGGTTGGTTAATAAACAAAAATTTATCTCAAACCATTAGTTGATAACGGTTTGAAACAATTTACATGACTATCATTGACCTTATTAAAGGGCGTGTCAATGATGAATCACAGAAGAATCCTTGTTTTCCGCCATTTTTTTGCCAGTATCAGCGATATCTAATTGATTTTCATCGGGAATTGCCTCAGGAATTGTTATCAAAGCATTGAGCAAAACTTCGGAAATATTGGATACAGGGGTTATTTTTATGGCCTTTTTCACATTATCTGGGATGTCTGCGAGGTCTTTTTCATTTTCTTCAGGAATCAAAACGGTCTTAATTCCACCACGCATTGCCGCCAGTAATTTTTCTTTCAAACCGCCAATGGCTGTCACATGTCCACGTAAATTAATTTCGCCAGTCATTGCAACATCACGTCGAACATCAATATCAGTAAGCGATGAAATAATCGCCGTGACCATGGCCGCGCCTGCCGATGGGCCATCCTTTGGCACAGCGCCCTCCGGCACATGGACATGGATTGATTTATCCTTTAATTCGCCATAATCAATGCCAAACTCCCCCGCCCTCGATTTAATTAGCATTTCTGCAACAGTGATTGATTCCTTCATGACATCTTTTAGGTTTCCGGTTGTAGACACTTTTCCGTCTTTACCGGGCATAGTCACGGCCTCAATCGATAATAAATCTCCACCTGTTTCGGTATAAGCCAAACCAGTGACAACACCGACACGATCTTGCGTATCCACCTCGCCATAACGATGTTTTTTAACACCGGCATATTTTTCCAAAGATTTTGGCGTGATAGATATACGCTTTTTACCTTTCATTAAAACATCTTTGATGGCTTTACGACAGAGATTCGCAATTTCGCGTTCTAGGTTACGCACTCCAGCCTCACGCGTGTAATAACGGATAACATCACGAATAGCGGTATCAGTAATCTTAAACTCATCTTTCTTAAGTCCAGCCGCCTTCATCTGCTTGCTCAATAAATGACGTTTCACGATTTCTAACTTTTCATCTTCGGTATAGCCAGAAATGCGAATGACCTCCATTCTATCCAATAATGGTTGTGGCATATTAAGGGAATTAGCGGTGCAAACAAACATGACATCTGATAAGTCATAATCAAGTTCCATAAAATGGTCATTAAAAGTATTATTTTGCTCTGGGTCCAAAACTTCTAATAAAGCTGACGATGGGTCCCCACGCATATCCTGCCCCATTTTATCAATTTCATCCAAAAGGAACATTGGGTTAACAACTTCGGCCTTTTTCATGCCCTGAATGATTTTACCAGGCATAGACCCAATATAGGTACGACGATGGCCCCGGATTTCGCTTTCATCCCGAACACCACCAAGAGACATGCGAACATATTTACGATTTGTGCATCGGGCAATGGATTGCCCTAATGATGTCTTACCAACACCAGGAGGCCCTACAAGGCATAGAATCGGCCCTTTAACCTTATTCGTTCGTTGTTGAACGGCCAAGTATTCCAAAATGCGTTCTTTTACTTTATCCAAACCATAATGATCCTGATCAAGAATTTTCTTAGCCTTGTGTATATCCTTGTGTACTCGCGATTTCTTGCCCCATGGCACATTCAAAATCCAATCGAGGTAGTTTCTGCTGACCGTCGATTCTGCAGACATTGGCGGCATTTGCTTTAGTTTCTTTAATTCTTTATCCGCTTTTTTCTTGGCTTCTTTTGAGAGTTTAGTTTCATTAATTTTTTCGGCCAACTCACTCAATTCATCAACTGGCTCGCCATCTTCGGTTTCATGCAGTTCTTTTTGGATCGCCTTCATTTGCTCATTCAAATAATAATCACGTTGTGATTTTTCCATTTGTTTTTTAACACGTGTACGAATTTTCTTTTCAACCTTCAAATTACCGATTTCATCTTCCATCACTTTAAACAAGGCCTCAAGGCGGTGTTTGATATCTGTGATTTCTAACAATTCTTGTTTTTTTGATAATTTTAAGGGTAAATGTGATGCAATTGAATCTGCAATCAGGTCAGGTGATTGCAATTGATTTAACGATGCCAGTGCGTCAGCAGGTAATTTTTTATTGACCTTGATATAATCTTCAAACTGTTGGCAAACCGTATTGGCAAGAGGAAGAATATCATCTTTATTGTCTGGGATAGAAATTATTTCCGCTTCTGCAGATAAATAATTATTATCATCAACAAATTTATTCACTTTTGCGCGTTGTTGCCCCTCAACCAAAACCTTAACCGTTCCATCGGGTAGCTTTAAAATTTGTAAAATTGTTCCGATTGTTCCTAAATTGTATAAGTCATCAATTTCTGGATCATCTTCAATAGCTTCTTTTTGAGCTAATAATAATATTTCCTTATCTTCTTGCATGACGGCATCCAACGCCTTAACCGACTTTTGACGGCCTACAAACAATGGAACGATCATGTTGGGAAACACGACAATGTCTCTTAAAGGCAGAACAGGCAATTTTACTGTGGTCTGTGTCATAATAAATCTTTCGTTTTATCTTTATTGATCAAAACATATAGCAAGGTAACACCCTATTCATAGGCATGTTATCTTAATCTATCGTTAAAATGGTATAACATACCCCCATAATCAAGGGGTGGATCGTTATTTTTTATCGTCTTCTTTTGGTTTTGGAATATCTTCGCGCGTGGCAACTACATGATCAATCAGGCCGAACTTCTGAGCTTCTGATGCAGACATAAATGTATCACGCTCCATTACCTTTTCAATATCAGTTAATTTCTGACCTGTATGATGAACGTAAATATCATTCAATTTTTTACGAAGTCCTAAAATCTCGCGTGCCTGAATCTCAATATCTGTCGCTTGGCCTTGTGCCCCACCGGATGGTTGGTGAACCATTACACGAGAATTAGGCAATGAAAAACGCATACCCGGCTCCCCCGCTGTTAACAACAATGATCCCGCGGATGCCGCCTGCCCTACACATACGGTGGACACCTTTGATTTGATATATTGCATTGTGTCATACATTGCGAAGGCCGATGTCACAACACCGCCGGGTGAATTGATATAAAAAGAAATTTCCTTGTTCGGATTTTCGGATTCTAAAAATAATAATTGTGCACAAATTAACGAAGACACAACATCATTCACCCCACCGGTAAGGAAGATTATGCGTTCCTTCAATAACCGAGAATAAATGTCAAAAGATCGCTCTCCGCGGGCGGTTTGTTCAATCACCATGGGAACAAGTGAGCTGTTATAAAATTCTATCGGATCTCTATCCATTTTCGTTTCCTTACTTAAAAATTATTCTATCAATGACTTCAGGATATGGCTTTCACATCATGATGGCAAGACGCATGATTGAGAAAAAACAGACTCAATTATTGACGTAACTTTTTTTGTGTGCTATTTACATACGCATAACTAGAAAAAAGGATTTAAAAATGAAACAAATTATTGCAGCAGCGGCAGCAGCATTATCATTAGCGGCAGGATCATCACAAGCCGAAGAAACAGACAACAATTTTAACGATTCAATGCATTGTACAGATAATACCTTAGGTGGGTTTTCAATGTACCATGATGCCTATGGCGAACAAGCAGTTATTCAGGTTTCTGGACAAGTCGATGTATTTTCAAATGTATCAACATTTTCATTTGATGGAGCAGGTGAAAGAAGTCGCTTAAATAGTGGTGACACTCGTATTTCAAAATACCCTCATGTCCTGACAGTTTCAGAAGATTTTATTCAGGCCGTAGAAATCAACGAAGGTGGCTCAACAACTTTTACGGCAGACTACTCTAAGGAAGAATGCTCTATTGCCAAAAATAATGGCGATGACAAACGCGTCGTAAGAATGAGAATGAGGAAAGGTCCAGGCGAATAAATTATCGTCTTTGAACTCTTAAATTAAAGTGATCTTCTATGAATTAAATCATTAAAATCTCCGATCAAGTCGGGGATTTTTTTATTGATATTTTTTAAGCCGCTTTTTGATGGTTTTGTGAATCTAACCATTCGGTCATACTGTCCAGTGCCCGCGCAGCCATGGCCTTTTTCTTTTCAATGCCTTTAACACGTTTTCCGCGTTCGTTGCGGACATCCATTGTTGGCATTAGGCCGAAATTGATATTCATCGGTTGGAATGTTTCCGCGTTTGCTTCGCCCGTGATATGCGCCAATAATGATCCGACGGCACTGTTTCGTGGGGGCATTGCTGGGGCAGTGCCTAAACGTTCACTTGCGGCAAACCTGCCGACCATTAGCCCGATGGATGCGCTTTCGACATAGCCTTCGCACCCTGTAATTTGTCCAGCAAATCGAACGGAGGGGCGAGATTTTAAACCCAATGTTTCATTTAATAATTTAGGAGAATTGATAAATGTATTGCGGTGAATACCACCTAACCTTGCGAATTCGGCATTTTCCAATCCAGGGATTGTGCGAAACACTTCAACCTGAGCGCCATATTTCATCTTTGTTTGAAAGCCAACAATGTTAAATAATGTGCCTTGTTTGTTATCTTGGCGGAGTTGAACGACGGCATAGACCTGCTCGTCACTGTGTGGGTTTGTTAATCCAACGGGTTTCATCGGGCCAAATGATAATGTTTGTGGGCCTCGTTCCGCCATAACCTCAATGGGCATGCATCCTTCGAAATAGGGTGTATTTTTTTCCCATTCTTTAAATTCCATTTTTTCCGCGGCGATCAACGCATCAATAAAGGCGTAATATTGATCTTTTGTCATAGGACAGTTGATGTAATCCTTGCCATTTCCATGCGCCGTCACTTTGTCATAGCGGGATTGCATCCATGCCTTTGACATGTCGATGGATTCAAAATGAACGATGGGGGCAAGCGCATCAAAAAATGCCAGCTCATCCTCACCCGTTTGTGCCTTAATCCAATCGGCAAGTGGGTCAGACGTTAATGGACCGGTGGCAATAATCACTTGATCCCAATCATCAGGAATATCGGTAACTTCGGCGCGGTCAATGGTAATGAGTGGGTGATTATTTAACTGTTCTGTAATGTCCGCAGAAAAATTGTCACGATCAACCGCCAGCGCACCACCCGCGGGCAGTGCATGTTTATCACCTGTTTTAAGAATAATCGAATCCATCATCCGCATTTCTTGGTGTAACACACCCACCGCATTGGCGGTGTGATCATCGGATCGGAATGAATTTGAACACACCAATTCCGCCAAACCATCGGTTTTATGCGCATCGGTTTTCCGCACAGGGCGCATTTCGTGAAGGATAACGGGAACGCCCATTTGCGCCGCCTGCCACGCAGCCTCTGACCCCGCCATGCCACCGCCGATAATGTGAATTGGTTTGATATCTGTCATAATACGCGTTTTAGCATTTTCTGGTTTTGAAAACCAGTAATTTTACTTTCAATGCGCGTTAAGATTTTATTCCAAAGGGGGCTTTTATAGCGAAAGTTATAATGAGGCATGGTAGAGCATAAGATAATGTTACCGCCTTTTTTGCCTAGCGGAATATTAAGTGCAGCCACGCCCTTTTTATGAGCATATCTTGCAAGAACTTCATATCCATAATGAACGCGGTCTTCGTTAATAATAAAATCCCCGCAATTACCTTGCCAACATCTTTCAACCGCAATTTGGTTCGATGCTTCCTGAACAAACAAAGGAACTTCGAAACAGCCATTATGGTCTATGGCATCATCAGGTGATAAAGGGAATCTTTGGTGTGGCCCAATTATTTCACCATGAACAAGTGTAAATGTTTCTTTCGCGCCTTTATAAACTGATGTCCCATTATCCCAATGCCATGTTATGTCAGACATGGCATAATGGGACGCCCCACCAAAAAAAACGAGAGTCCCACCATTATAAGCATAATCTTGCATTGCTTTGATTGCTTTTTTTGAAATATCACGCATATGATGAGATTGTGGCCCTATATTTTCTGCAATAAATATCGCGTCTGGTTTATTTTCGATAGCGGCTCTAAAACCATGGCGATCTGCATAATGAACATCCATATCAGGTAATTGTATGTCTCTTTCTAAAGCCGCCTTTAGATGTAGCGTACGAAGACGTGTCTTGTCGTCATGGTAAAAAAGTATGTCAGGCATAATATCGTTTATCTACAAAAGCTGATTGATAATGCTTTTAAAAAAATCTTTTTGGGCCTGCTCATGCCTTAAAAGCTTATCAATCTGGTCTTTCTCCCTGTTGTAAGATTTATTGAGGTGTTTATATAGTCGATCTGACAATAAATGTCCAAAATTTTCGATATGCGGAGAGGATAAGATGTATTTCCCCTCTCCAAATTGTCCGCCAATAATGGCAGGTGGTTGCGTCCCTAGATCATTATATCGCGCAATCACCTCGCACTCATGATCCTCTTTAAAAATTGGACCACCATTATATTGGGTTAAGAATTTCTCTCCATTTGAGAGTTGCAATTCCGCCGCATAAATCCATGACCCATCATAGATATTATTTTTATTTTCAATCCAGTCATAGACAGGACCAGTGGCTTGACCTTGATAAAAAGCCAATTCACGCGAACCATCAATTTCCCTTTTATTCCAATCAAGCGCCGCGCAGCCATAATATGCACCGGCACATGTTCCTAAATACGACCCGCCTTGGGCCACAAAATCGCGAATAATTTGATTGCCCGTACCGTTTAATTTTTCACAATTATAGAGATCCGCCCCTCCAGGAATAATTAATAATTGGGTATGATCAAGGCATCCATCCAGAATCATACTTACGGAACAAAAACGAACATCAATAGCGGGATAAACCATATTGATTGCAATTTGAACATGTGCATTTGAATGAACGCCATCATCATAGATATAAATCATGTTGTATAAATATCATAGATTGATGAAAA
>JAUHXB010000048.1 GCA_030427215.1 Alphaproteobacteria bacterium
TAATCATGTTGTGTCTGACCTTCAAGAAGGCGTGATGAAAACCCGCATGCAACCTGTTGGCAATGCATGGGCGAAATTACCGCGGATTATTCGTGATATCACAATTGAATTGGGTAAGAAAATTGACCTGCAAATGGATGGACAGGAAACGGAATTGGATCGTCAAGTTTTGGATTTAATTAAAGATCCTTTGACTCATATGGTTCGTAATTCGGCTGATCACGGGATTGAATCGCCCGAAGATCGAATGGCTGCGGGTAAGCCAGAAACAGGAACGATTATGTTGAATGCCTTCCATGAAGGTGGGCATATCATTATGCAGATTAAGGATGACGGGAAGGGGTTAAACACCGCCCGAATCCGTGAAAAAGCCTTGGAAAACGGTATCGCGACCGAAGAAGAATTAAACGCGATGACGCCCAAACAAATTAATCAATTTATTTTTGCCGCTGGGTTTTCAACTGCTGCGGCTGTTACGGCCGTGTCAGGTCGCGGCGTTGGGATGGATGTTGTTCGTACTAATATTGAAAAAATTGGCGGAACAATTGATCTTGATTCCGTTGAAGGGCGGGGAACAACCGTATCAATCAAAATTCCTCTGACATTGGCGATTGTATCGGCCTTGATTGTAGAATCAGCGGGTGAACGGTTTGCCATTCCGCAATTGGCTGTTCAGGAATTGGTGATGGCCTCGTCCAACGGTGAAAATAAAATTGAATTGATCAATGGGTCACCCGTTTATCGATTGAGGGATAATTTATTACCCTTGGTTTATTTAGATGATTTGTTGAAAATAAAATTGAACAAAGATGTTCCTGAATCGCACAATATGGATGTGCCTAAACCCACAAATGACAATCAATACATTATTGTTGCAAAGGTTGGGGGTTACAGTTTTGGTATTTTGGTGAATAAAGTTTATGATACCGAAGAAATAGTTGTGAAACCCGTTGCCAATATTATCAGGCATATTGAATTATTTTCGGGGAATACAATCCTTGGTGATGGGACCGTGATTATGATTTTGGACCCTGCGGGGATTGCCCGCCAAACGGGTGAGATTACGGTTTCTGATACAGCAGAAAAAACAAATGAGGAGACAAAATCATCTGGTAAACAGAAAACATCACTTATTTTATTCAGGGCGCATGATGGCACGCCCAAGACGGTTCCGTTGCAATTGGTGTCTCGTTTGGAAGATGTGGATTTGTCAAAAATAGAACATTCAAATGGTAAAATGATGATCCAATATCGTGGTGGATTAATGCCACTGGTTAAATTGGATGATGCGATGGATATTGGCAACAGTGGCACCCAACCTACATTGGTGTTTAGTGATGGGCGTCGATCAATGGGACTAATGGTGTCTGAAATTATCGATATCATGGAAGATTTCATCAATGTCGAAATTAATTCAGATAATGAAACATGTCTGGGTAGTGCCATTGTCGATGGCAAGGCAACGGATGTAATCAACGTTGGGTACTATTTATCACAATCCTATGGTGATTGGTTTGCGGATCATGGAGAGGAAGATTTTTCTGAATCGGGTGATATGGATGCACAGAAACGTATTCTAATTGTTGATGATAGCCCATTTTTCAGAAATATGTTGGCACCGATTTTAGGTGTGTCTGGATATGTTGTTGAGATGGCGGAAGGTCCAACGGAGGCCATGGAATTTTTGGAACGTGGGGATCGTTATGATGCCATTATTAGTGATATTGAAATGCCAGATATGAACGGGTATGATTTTGCCGAAACATTACAAGAAAGCCGTTGGGCTAATATTCCGATGATTGCGCTAACTTCTCATAACACCAAAAGTGACCGTGAACGAGGCGAGGCCGTGGGATTTGATCAATATGTTGCAAAATTTGATCGTGAAAAATTACTGGATGCATTATCCGAAGCTTTAAGGAAATCGAAACTTATTGAAGATAAAACAATAGCAGGGGGCGGATTATGACAGCACAATTAGGCGGTGAGGTTACAAATTTTAAACGTAAGCGTTTGGGCTTGGGAAATGATGTTGAACCAAGCGCAGATTATCTTACCGTTTTCATTGAAGATCAAATTTTCGGTGTACCTGTTTTACAAATTCAGGATGTTTTGGGGAATATGAAATTTACAAAGGTGCCTTTGGCCCCTGCGGAAGTGTCTGGTGCTCTCAATTTACGTGGGCGAATTGTCACGGTGATTAATGTACGACAACGATTGGGTTTGCAGGAATATCAAGGGAATGCAAAGCCATTAAGTGTTGTTGTTGAACATGAAAACGAATTATACAGCCTGACCATTGATCAGGTTGGGGATGTTATTTCGATTGAAGATCGCCATGTTGATCAATGCCCGCCAACACTTGATACATTATGGCGTGATATTGCAACGGGCGTTTATAAAACGGATAATCGCATCATGTTGATTTTAGATGTCTCGCGATTATTAGAATCAGTTCATTAGAATTTTTATATAAGAAAAGGAAAAATTATGAAGTCTTGTTTAGTTGTGGATGACAGCCGTGTTGTCCGAAAAGTTGCCAGACGTATCGTTGAGGATTTAGGGTTCACGGCAATTGAAGCCGAAGACGGTAGTGTTGCCCTGTCCGAATGTGAAAAGGCCATGCCATTTTGCATTTTGTTGGATTGGAATATGCCCAATATGTCGGGTATTGATTTCCTAAAAGCCCTTCGTGCAATGCCAGAGGGGAAAGAGCCGAAGGTTATTTTTTGTACAACTGAAAATGATATGGCTTTTATCCAAGAAGCACTGGCCGCGGGTGCAGATGAATATATTATGAAACCATTTGATAGTGACATCGTTCAAACAAAATTTGAACAGGTTGGTATTGTTTAATGGGAAAAATTTCCGTTTTACATGTCGATGATTCGGCGGTTATTCGTGGAATTATCGGTAAAATTTTACAATCGGATACGGATGTTGATTTAATTGAATCCGCCGCCAATGGACAATTAGGTGTCGAGGCTTATAAAAAACACAAACCCGATTTGGTTGTGATGGATATTGAAATGCCCGTAATGAATGGGATTGATGCGTTGAAGGAAATCATCGAATTTGATAAAAACGCCAAGGTTATTATGTGTTCAACCCTGACTGTTGATAATGCCGAAATCACGATGCAGGCGATGAAAACTGGTGCGATTGATTATATTCCAAAGCCAACAAGCGCGGGCGAAGTTGGTGGATCGCAAGAATTTCGGGAAAAGCTGTTATTCCTTGTTAAAAATATGAAGGGGCCTTCCGCCCCTGCGGTGAACGATAAACCTGCAAAAATATTTGGTAATCATGATTATGAACTGCGTCCCCGTCATGCCCCTTCGTGGAGACCATCAGTTTTAGCGATAGGCAGTTCGACCGGTGGGCCGCAGGCATTATTTAATGTCATGAAAGATTTAAAAAATGTGGCTGTCCCCATCGTAATTACACAACATATGCCCCCCACATTCACAACATTATTGGCAAAACACATTTCGGACCAAGCGGGTTTTGAATGTTTGGAAGCAGATGATGATATGGTTTTAAAATCAGGGCAGGCGATTTTAGCGCGCGGCGGCAAACATATGAATTTTGAAAAAAATACGGCTGGGCAAGTGGTTGTAAAATTAGATGACGGCCCTGTTGAAAATTTTTGCAAGCCTGCGGTTGATTCAATGTATCGGTCGTTGCTTAAAATATATGGCGGGAATATTTTATCGGTCATATTAACGGGAATGGGCCATGATGGACGCGATGGTGCAAAGGATATTGTCGATGCCGGTGGACATTGCATTGCCCAAGACGAAGCCACATCTGTCGTGTGGGGAATGCCCGGTGCCGTTGCAACAGCAGGGTTATGTAGCGCGGTTTTACCCCTTGCGGATATTGCCCCATGGATAAAAAATAACATACGTTTTTAAGAAAGATTTATAATGGCGTTTAGCTCTGATGATTTTAAACTTTACCAAATTCTTTTATTCAAAGAATCTGGCTTATCGATTAAGGAAGATAAGGCCTATCTGTTGGAATCGCGGATGAATAGTTTGATTAAAAAACTCGATATTCCTGATACGGCAACCCTCACGGCAAAGGTTAAGGCGGGAGATGTCACCGTTAAAAAAGAAGTTGTTGAGGCGATGACCACCAACGAAACATTCTTTTTCCGTGACATGCATCCCTTTGATAAATTCAGGGACGTTGTCTTGCCTAAAATTTTCGAAAACAAACCTGTTGGATCAACCATTCGTATATGGTGTGCGGCGTGTTCAAGTGGACAAGAACCATATTCATTGGCCATTATTTTAAAAGAAAACGCGGCGAAATTCGCAGGTTATAATTTTGAAATTATCGCAACCGACCTGTCCGATGATATTTTGGATACGGCGAAGGCGGCAAAATATTCTCAATTTGAGGTTCAACGTGGAATGCCCATTACCTTGCTTGTTAAATATTTTAAACAAGAAGGCACGGATTGGCTTTTAAATGATGATATCAAATCTATGGTTAAGTTTGAAAAATTCAATCTACTGGATCCAATGACAAAATACGGAACATTGGACATCGTATTTTGTCGTAATGTGCTGATTTATTTTGCTGCGGAAACAAAGAGCATGGTTTTAAGCGAGCTTTATCAACGCATTGCAAAACATGGGTTTTTATTTTTGGGAGGCGCCGAAACCGTTGTTGGTGTGACAGATAAATTCAAGTTGATGGAAGGTGAGCGTGGCCTTTACATTCCGCATGACTCTGTTTAT
Source organism: Alphaproteobacteria bacterium (assembly GCA_030427215.1). Taxonomy (GTDB): domain Bacteria; phylum Pseudomonadota; class Alphaproteobacteria; order Micavibrionales; family UBA1664; genus UBA1664. The sequence goes on from JAUHXB010000048.1 coordinate 4,752, forward strand.
CTCTAAAAGTTATGAGAGACGCAAAATCTGAAATACTACAATTCTGGTTTGAGGAAACAAAACCTGCGCAATGGTTTCAAAAAAATCCTGATTTTGATTCTGAAATTACAGCCCGTTTTGAGCCAGATTATAACATGGCGGTCGTCAATATTTATGATGGTTGGATGGATACAGGAAAAGGGTGTTTGGCCCTTATCATTTTGTTGGATCAATTTCCACGCAATATGTTTCGTGATACGCCAAAAATGTTTGCAACCGATCATAAGGCTTTAGAGGTCGCGAAACATGTAGTTGAGAAAAAATTTGATTTAATGATGACCCTGCATGAAAAGGTTTTTACTTATCTGCCATTTGAACATAGCGAAAATTTGGATGATCAGAAAACATCGCTTAATTTATTTAAACCGACAAAAGACGATGACACAACATTTTATAATTATGCCGTACGTCATTATGATGTGATTAAAAAATTTGGGCGATTTCCACATCGTAATGCAATTTTGGAACGTCAAAATACAAAATTAGAAGATGAATATTTGGCTCAACCTGATAGTGGTTTTTAATATTTACTCTTTGACTAATCTATCTTTGGAACTATCTTTGATCTTACCAGTTAATTGAATGAACATTACGAAAGGATACGACCCATGTCAAAATTTGAAATCCCTGAACTTCCCTATGCATATGATGCGCTCGATCCATATATGAGTGCGGAGACTTTGGAATATCACCATGATAAACATCATCAGGCCTATGCCACGAAAGGGAATGAGTTAATTCAAGGGACAGGCATGGAAAATGCCTCAATTGAAGATGTCATGGTCTCATCTTTTAAAGATAAACAACATCATGGATTGTTTAATCAGGTTGGGCAATTCTACAATCATGTCCATTTTTGGAATTGGATGAAACCTAATGGCGGAGGCACGTCTTTACCATCATCATTAGAATCAAAAATTAAAGAAGACCTTGGCGGTTACGATGAATTTAAAAATCAATTTACAACCAAAGGCGCTGGTCAATTTGGATCAGGTTGGGTTTGGTTGGCGCAAGATAACGCCTCAGGCAAATTAGAAGTTTTGAATACACCCAACGGCGAAAACCCTGTTGTTTACGGTAAGACACCATTATTGGGATGTGATGTTTGGGAACATGCTTACTATATTGATTACCGCAATGCCCGTCCAAAATATTTGGAAGCCTTCGTCGATAATCTTATTAACTGGGATTATGTTTTAGAGCTGTATGAGGCAGGCCCATTAAAAGTTGCGGCCTAAACATATATGTGGATTGCACGATGATACGTCCTTGCAATCCTAATATCTCGTGATAATCTCTCCTCAAATTTAATTTATTTGAGGAGATTTTTTTATGTTGATATCTGTTGCACATGCATCTGTTGAAGTTGGGTCAGAGGTCGCGGGCGCGCCATCCGTGGCTGACGCTTTTTGGACAAATATGGGCCTGATTGGGTTGATGTTTGTTTTGTTTTATTTGTTGTTGATCCGTCCACAACAAAAACGTTTAAAAGATCAACGCGCAATGTTAGATGATTTGAAAAAAGGTGACAAAGTTGTCACCGGTGGCGGTCTGGTTGGGTCGGTCACCAAAGTTATTTCCGATACCGAAGTCGAAATTGATTTAGGTGCGTCAAAGGTTGTGGCCTTACGATACACTATCCAAACAAAAATGGATGATAACGCAAAGGTGAACACACCAAAACCAGCCGTTGTTGAAGATAAGCCAAAGGCAAAGAAAGCCGCACCGAAGAAAAAGGCAGCACCTGCGACTAAAAAAACAGCAGTGAAAAAAGCCCCTGCCAAAAAGACGGTTGTTAAAAAAACAGCCCCTAAAAAGAAAACTGCGGCAAAGAAAAAGGCTTAATTTTTTATAAACGTCATTCCCCGAATTTGATTCATCAAATTCCAGGGGAACCTAGAATCTTAGTTATATAATCTGGATTGCCTTGTAATTTATTTTATAAATTCAGGCAATGACGACAAGGAAGAAAAATAAAACGATGCTTAAAAACCCACGTTGGAAATTAATTACAATCGGGATTGTTGTCCTTTTTGGGCTGTCGTTCGCCATACCCACTATGGTTGGTAAGGACGGTCGTGAGTGGATTTCAAATAACCTGCCATCATGGGTGCCATCACAATCGGTAAATTTGGGGTTAGACCTTCAGGGTGGATCTCATATCCTTCTCGACATTGGCTTTGATGTTGTATTTTCCGATTATATGGATGGCATTGCGGATAGCCTTCGCCGATCCATGCGCACTGATAATCTGTCGTTCAATACCATTTCTGCCAGTCGTGATTCGGTGACAATTTCATCATCCGAAGGCGAGGCGGTGCGTCGTGCAATTCGAACGCTTGATCCGTTGCTTGATATCGAAACAGATGGTTTAAACACAATTATCACATTATCCGACGCGCAAAATCGTGACATTGTGACGAACACGATTAATCAGACGATTGAAATTGTTCGTCGCCGTGTTGATGAAACGGGAACGAATGAACCTGTGATCACGCGTCAAGGTGACAGACGTGTCCTTGTTCAACTTCCTGGTGTAGATGATCCTGAGCGCATTAAAGACCTTCTTGGTAAAACGGCAAAGCTTGGTTTTCACCTTGTTGACGAACGCGCTACGCGTACGGGCCGCGGTGGTGCAGGCGCACTTGTTCTGCCTATGATGAATGAACCGGGCCGTGAAATGGGCGTCAAACGCCGTGCCATGATTACGGGTGAAATGTTGACCAACGCCTCAACAGGGTTTGATCAAGGTGGTATGCCTGTTGTGAATTTTCGTTTGGATGCACGCGGGGCGGATCGCTTCTGTCGTGTCTCACGCGACAATGTTGGTAAACCATTCGCCGTTGTTTTAGATAATGAAATCATTACTGCACCCGTTTTACGCGAACCTATTTGTGGCGGTCAGGGACAAATTAGCGGTGGTTTTACCGTGTCAGAGGCCAACGATCTAGCCTTATTATTGAGGGCAGGGGCATTACCTGCTCCATTGACAATTGCGGAGGAACGATCAATCGGACCATCCCTTGGTGCCGATTCGGTTGAGGCAGGGAAAAAGGCGGCGATGGTTGGATTCGCCTTCGTCATTATTTTCATGATTATTTCATATGGCACATTTGGAATTTTCAGCGTGATTTCATTATTAACCAACGTGATTTTAG
>JAUHXB010000049.1 GCA_030427215.1 Alphaproteobacteria bacterium
AATGGGGTGGATATAGGTGCTGGTGATTTCTGTTGATTTGGTAGTGTTGCAACAGTAACGTCTCTTACTTGAAAGCTAAGTGAAGCTGCGCCAAAAGCAACTGTGCAATTAAGAACAAAGCTTGCAATGTCCACAACTATATTTTTTAGTTTTTGCCATCGTAAACGCGATTCTGTCTCTTCAATAATTATTTGCGCTTTTGTTTTTTCAGGAATGTCTATCAACAATTCATGCCATTGAGATCTTATTTCTTCCATAACATCACTGTCAATTTTAAGAGCCTGCTCAAGCCTCCCTGATTCTAAATGGCATCGTATTTCTGCTATTAATTCAGGAATTTGGCTATCAGGATCATTTTGTGATTTTTGAGAACAATGCACACTACGATGTCCACACATTAAATCTTCAACTATTTGTAGTTTAGGCATCCCCACGTTTTCTAAATAATCTTGGAGCGTGCCTTTATCTATATGATTAATTAATTCATTTTTTATAAAAGTGACACAGGATGATATGGCAATTTTTCTACTCAGAGTCTTCTGATAGGGAAGCTGTTCTTTATTTAAGGTAGGAAAATCATCATTTGCTGGGAGTGTCGAAGATTCACTTTTGTTTATTGAAAACCATATTGCGATCGAACTAACACTGCCAAAAAAACATGTTTTTAAAGCAGGGCCAATACCGCTATTGATACCGCTATATGCTGCAAATCCGAAGGAGCCCAGCAATCCAAACGTTAAAACCAGGCTACCAATGCTATCTCTATCACCCACAGACGATGGCTGTAAATAAGAAGAATCTCTATTTATAGAACTATTTTGACCAGAGTGTGGATCTTTTCCTGAAAAAAACCGGCCACTTTGAAATGCTGTATAATTTCCATAGATAGGAGAAATAGAGCCATTTGCACCTAATTGTTGATCGATGAAAGCCTCATTTTGCCTTCTATGTTTATCCCTGACTGAATCCATAATTTATTTTATTACATAACTTGGATAAATCTGTCAATAATTTTAGCCTTAAATCTTCTCCAACACTGTCGCGACGCCTTGTCCGCCGCCGATGCACATGGTGGCGAGGCCGTATTTCGCGCCTTCGCGGTTCATGAGGGAGGCCAGTTTACCCGTGATCCGTGCGCCCGATGCGCCCAATGGGTGTCCAAGGGCAATCGCCCCGCCGTCCAAATTAACGCGGGACATATCATCCACGCCTAATTCTTTCAAAACGGACATGCCTTGTGCGGCAAAAGCCTCGTTCAATTCGATAATGTCGATATCGGCCATGGTTAGGCCTGCGCGCTCTAACGCTTTTTGCGTAGCTGGCACTGGGCCAATGCCCATAATGTCCGCGCCACATCCCGCCGTTGCAACGGATTTGATGCGCGCCAATTTCGGCAGGCCGTGTTTTTCGGCGTAGTCTTCGGTCGCAACCAATAATGCCGCGGCGCCATCGGTCAATGGTGATGATGTTCCTGCGGTCACTGATCCATTTTCATCGAACGCTAATTTCAACCCTGCAAATCCATCCAATGATGCATCGTGACGAATACATCCGTCTTCGGCAACGTCACCGACACCAACAATTTCATCGTCAAATTTCCCTGTGGACACAGCTTCAGAGGCTTTATGATGAGAGGCCAGCGCAAATTTTTCTTGGTCTTCGCGTGAAATATCATATTTTTTGGCCAAATTTTCCGCCGTGATTCCCATGGAAATATATGCATGCGCATTCACATCCATCATGGCGGGGTTTGGCATGGGGTTAAAACCACCCATTGGAATGCGCGTCATGGATTCCACACCTGCGGCGATATACACATCGCCCGCGCCCATTTGCATGTAACCCGCCGCCATATGCATGGTTGTCATGGATGATCCACAAAAACGATTAACGGTCGCACCCGCAACGGAATCAGGAAGGGCGCATAATTGTCCAACAATTTTTCCAAGGTTAAACCCTTGTTCCGCCTCTGGAAAAGCACAACCCATCAGCAAATCTTCGATATCATCCGTATTCACGCCTGTTTCGGATATCAGCGCCTTAATCACCGTGGCCGCCATGTCATCAGGGCGAATTTTTGCCAATGCGCCTTTATTCGCAAAGTGAAAGGGAGAGCGTTTGTAACCGCAGATAACAATATTTTTGTTCATGAACGTGGTTCCTTTAAATTTTTTACATGTATAAGTGTAATTGAACTCCATAGAAGTGAAAAGAGTGTTAAGACCATAAAAAAATCCCCATGGCTCTATTAAAACCACGGGGATTTTTCATTTAACTTCTGTTTTTCTTAGAAAAATGTCCAGACCATGTCGTTTTCATCATCACATGCCGTATCCAATTCCGTCACCTCAATGATACCATCATCATCAGTATCAGCATCGGTCGTACCAACGGCAAGATTTTCAAAATCAGGGTCGCTCATACCATAAAGCTGTCCCAATTTTACACATGCGGCCTTTGGCATACCGGCATACGTCATAGTAAATGTCCCACCGGCGCCCTCTAAAGTAACATTTCCATTAAATGGGTGAGTGATGTCCGTTCCCCGAACATTAGAAGACGGCACAACATCAGCATTAATGAGGATAGGCGTTAAGTCTGTTCCACTTGGGTAGGTTCCTTCACCTTGGAATAGACGCTGTGTCTCTTGTTTTAAAACGTTCAACAAACGCGTTGAGTCATTAATTTTAGAGTTATTTGTCACGTTTTGATAAACGGCCAAACCAGACAGTAATAAAACTGCCCCAACAGCCACAACAAGTAATAGTTCCAAAAGGGAAAACCCTTTATTATTTAATTTCATTTTTTTCATTTTATATCTCCTTTAAAAAATATAGTTAAATTTTACCTACTCTGAATTTGGTCAAATATATCATAGAACGCCACAATGAGACACCCTATGACAGAGGCAATAAGCATCAAAATAATGATGTTTACCACCTTCATCGTGACATTCACTCTTTCAACAAGTGATTCAACCCATGATTTTGTAATCCAAATCAAATTTTTATCGAACCCTTTTAGGGTAGCATATATTTGTAAATCACTGATAATTTCTTCATCAGGAAATTTATACCCCGTATTTTTTAAGGCTTCCCCCAAATTTTGACCCGAAATAATATATCGGCTCACCGCGTGTATTCTTTGTCTCAGATAAGGATCCGACTGTTTCGCAATACGGTTCAGAGAGAGATCGTCCAGTTTCACTCCTGAACTCATCATTGATGAAATCGCCAGCAAGAAAGATGACCCTTGCCACATTTTATAGAGGCTCCAAGGAACAAATTGATCAAAAAATACGCGTGATTTTGATGTCCATCGTGGCAATGAATATATAATTAACACAATAAATAACAATAATACAAAAAATATACCTGCCGAATAATTACGAATAAATTCCGAAACCTTTGCAACAGTATAAGATATACCCTGCCATTCAGACACTGGGATAATTTCTTCAAAGGTTGGAATAATATTATAGGCCGCCAATAACATCGCACCAATGAGCATTGCAAATAACAACATAGGATATGCGGTTGCACCAATAATGGCTTTTTTGATCCGTGATTGTTGTGCAATAGATTCAGCCGTATTTTGAAGGGCCTCCACCAACTTCCCGGAATTGGCCCCGGTTTCAAGTAAAATAGCCTCTGAACTTGGCACATAAGGCGCCATACACTCCCCAAAGTTTTGGCCATTAATGATATTATTATACCAGCGTCTATAGAGTGATGGCATGATGGAGGTGCTGCCACCACGCGATAAATTTTCAATTTGTTTTATTGCATTATCTAACGATACACCGTTTCCAAGAAGCTGAACCAATTTCATGTAAAATTTATAGCGTTGGTCAGAGCCAAACTCAAATTTTACGGCAAGTTTAAATAAGCCAGAGGGAAGAGCCATGCTTTATTCTGATCCTCTCTGAGGAGGGATAAGCGGGCCAATAATTCTTTCAGCATCCACTGGATCGACATCCCCAATCTTGACACGATCAATCATATGTTCCATCAAATTTCGGCCATTTAATTCGGTCAACCAGTATTTTTCGGCCCCAACTTTGTCATCATTCCTGATGAGCTCCATAAATTTAGCATCTGGAATAATAATCTCTGCAATAACGGACCGCCCTTTATATCCATTGCCTTCACCACATGTCGCACACCCTTCAGGATTGCGCTTACGCAAAATCTCGATTGGAATGTCCAAATTATCGAGGCGGCCAGTTAGGCCAAAGCTTAAATCATGCTCCTCCAAATTTAAGCAACATTTTGGACAAAGAACGCGAATCAAACGCTGTGAAATTAGCCCTGTTAATAAGTCAGGATCAGACAGTTTAAAATCTTCAACACCCAAATCACGCAAACGAAATGGGATGGTCAAAGCGTCATTGGCGTGTAATGTTGTCCAAACTTGGTGACCTGTCATAGATGCCTCGAAAGCCAGACTAGCCGATGCTGCGTCACGAACCTCACCAATCATAATACGATCAGGGTTTGAACGCATGGATGCTGAAATTGCCTTTGTGAAAGCGGCCGCGCGCTCTTCCGCCGTTGATGCGTTTGTAACCGGCATTTGAACCGCTCCAGGGATCGGATATTCGGGCGGGTCTTCAACAGTATAAAAAGCGATATTATATTTATGTTCTTGCAAAATCGAAATGATATTGCGTTGAAGAGTCGTTGATTTACCGTGACCTGTTGGCCCGGCAACAACATTAATGCCATATGGTTTTTGTCTTAAAAATTCAAAATCTTCTAATTGTTCTGCCGTAAAACCGAGAGCCGTCACGTCCCCAGCTGTCTTTTCATCAGTGTTATACAAAAGACGAATAATCATCGCCCGCCCGTCATAAACGGTTGGATTAAATTGCAAACGCAGTGAAATCACATTTGGCGGTAGTTGCAGATCTTTACGGTTTGAAACACGCGCCCCTTGATATTCATAGGGTTGGTAGTTTACATCCGACGCATCCGCCATTGTAAACGCCGCTGCGCAAAAGCTGTGGCCATATTCCGGCGGCCATTCCGCCACATGTTCCATCGATCCATCAATACGCGCACGAACGATACAGCTTTGTTCATAAACAACAACGTGAATATCAGAGGCATGCCTTTTAGACATCTCACCAACAAGCTGGATAACCTCTCTGCGCATTTTGGCATCATCATTTTTGCCACGAAAATGAAGCATGTCTTCGGATATGCCATAACAGGCCTGCACCTTATTGATATCAGCCAAATGAATCTTGGGGCTTGGATAATCAAAAAGCTTGATTTCTGCAATAAGACTTAAAACCTTTGGATTATTTTGGTGTGATTTGGAAACAATCAAACGACCATCAGAATAATAAGCCGCAATGTTGCGAAGCTCACCCCCACGATCAAGTGGCCCGCCCTCTGCCGTCAATGGAATATCTTTATTCCATCGGCTTAGATCTTCTGTTTTTCGTTTTGACGTTTGAAACATACTCTTATGCCCGTTAGTTTAACCATCTCAGGTTAACATTTTGTTTATCTTTTATAATAACTACAGATGTCGGTTGGATTTCTTTTACTTTTAAAGAGCTATTGGGTAGGGTTTCACCTGCCTTAACTTTTACAACATCTTGATTTGTATTAAATAAGGTTGCAACCAAGCCGCCTGCACTACCCGATATATCCTTAATTCGCCACTCATTTTGCTGTACAAATGATGGCATACCCTCGGACGGATTATTGTCTGCTGATTGTGTGTTTGTCATGGGCGTGTCATAGGCGAAACTCTGCGCAAACATATCTTGAATTTCCTTTAAATCTATTTCAGGAAATGATGTCGCCGCCATCTCACTGATCGCAGAATCAAGCGTATCAATATTTTCAACAGTTAAATCATTCAAACGTTGCAAAAGCTGCGCTCTTTGAACGCACAATGTGTAACGCGTGATATCCGATTGGATTTTTGATAAATCATCTGGCGTGTTTTGCATTGCCGATTTTGGTTCGGGGCATAAATCTTTTGGAATTTCAACATCCGCCATCCAATCTGCGCCCTCTTCCGTCATGGCAGGTAACGATTCATCCGCCAAGCCATCTTGCGCCGAAATTGAATGAGACACCGCCATACACAATGAAAAAATTATCATCATTAGGAACTTATGGTGAAAAATTTTAAGCATCTTCTGATCCTTCTCTTTTATAGTTTGCTGGCAATAAATAAATCTTCATATTAAAGGTCCAGCTTGAATTATTGATATTCCATTCAACAAAATTAATTCTTAAACCAGGAATATCGAAATAGTTTTTAATAAAAACAGGAGCCGTTTTAGTATTCAATGTGACGTTAAGGGCAGGCAGATCCTCTATCGTTTTCTTTTCAATCTGTTCATTAGCGTTAGAATGTCGATTATTCATCGCGGCCAATCGTCTTGATCCACCAGTGGCATTTCTATTTTGGTTGTTCGGAGCTATATCTTGGACGTCTACACGACCTAAATTAGAAAAGCGATTATTGAGGGTCAAAAGCACTTCCTGCCTTTTCGCAAGATTCATTTTTTCCGAGGTCAAAGCGTTACTATTAATCGCTTTTGAAACGATGAAATCATCTCTTGAGCCCACAATTGGGTTAACACCAAAAGGAAACTGATCAATATAGGGTTGAATTGTCGCAAGTGAGCCAACACCTTTACGCCATACAGCCTCCACAATATTGGATCGGCAACGCATGGTGGCCAAATTCCACCCTGGAAGAGAAATCAAAATCTCATCAAAATTCGTCAAGCATGTTTCAAGAACGGCTGAGGGTTGTGCGATAGAAAAATTCTCTATGACTTCAACAATTGGGTCAATTTGCGCTTCGACCTCTCTTGGTGGAAGAGCAATTGTATCGCGAACGGCAATATTAGGAAACGGAGCCTGAGCCTTTTGAGGCATAAATTGTGATATGAAAGATGTTGAAAAAATAGAAGCAAAAATAATTAGAAACACAACAATAGCAGCAATCATTGCCATGCCTTTATTCACTTTTCCAGAAAAAAGAGCATCTAAATTTGCAGGTTTCAGCGAAGAAAATGATGTGTTTTCGATAAGAGATTCATATGAAATTTCTCCATCATTACCGTCATAATTCCACGTATCTGGAACATATGTTTTCGGCCATTTTAATTTTTTTGATTCAGCTACAAAGTGATTATACGCCTCTTCCTCATTGGAAAACAAAATATCCCCATAAGGGGCAATATTATCCGAATGGGCGGCAATGTAATGCCATCCGTTATCTGCAACAAAAACACCATGCCATTCACCAACAAGAGAATCAGCGGCTATCGCAGCCATAGAAGACATTGAAACACGATGCCCATCACGTAAGGCGCCAAAACCGCATTGAAAAACATTGTTCCTATAACAATAAAAATCCGCCTTTAAAGACCTACATTTTTTATAAATAGAACTCTTATCTTCATCTTCGCTAATACTTAACCATATAAGACCAACAGCATAAGATGTTCCATTATACTCCAAAACGCCATTATTAGTGTGTTTTACAACATCATCGTCGAGGAAATCCAAGCCGTCCTGATCGTGATCCAATTCATCATGATCTGGAGTATTGAGATTTATTTCGGCATGTTCTTCTGCATTAGCCATTCAATTTTATTGCCCTATTACTGTGATAGGTTGTTCCGGTAAAATCCTTGCATTGATCACCAAAACAAGCAACTCCCTTGCTCTATTTGTGCCCCTAGTTCCCCCAAATAAAAATCCACCTGGCGCGCGTGTATCTCTCAAATTATTTTCACGACGCTCAAAGCCAGCAAGAACGAGTGTTTCCCCGTCGCCTAAAACTGCATTTTGTAAAAACCCTGTTGTTGAGACCTCTGGCAATTCAATGGCGACCGCATCTGCACCAGATGTTCCAAAACTTCTAAATGGTGTTTCCGCATCTGTAA
>JAUHXB010000050.1 GCA_030427215.1 Alphaproteobacteria bacterium
CGCCCCAAGAGGAAAGCTTCGCTATCTTGATGTGCGTGTCGGTGGACGAAAACACCCCAGATATTGGTATTAATCGGTTTTAATCAGGTTTCATTCAACCGTCCACCATTGGCGGAAATGAGTGCATAAACCATCGTCATCTAATTCCAAGTAATAACTACCAATATGTAATGGTTCATCTTTCATTTTAAAATGCCATTCGGCAACACCAATGTTATTAGTTTCATACAAAACATTCATTGTCACATAATCTATATCTTGGTGCTTAATGTCTTGCCAGGCGGATATAACATCGTTTTTTGTGATTAATGGATCATGAAACGGATGTTCATTATAAACGAAGCCTTTATCGGACAAAAGCGCCCCAATATCATCAGGACGCTTTTCAAGCCATATGGCCTTCATTTGATTAAGCCAGTTTTGAACGGGAGATGGCATCTATGAATCTAGTATATTTCTAAAGATACTCGCCCATTGCGTTTGTCCAGGCGTAGGATGAGAAACATTTTCCAAAACTATCACTGCATCTCTAAACTCTTGTATCGCACTTGCTCTTTGCGCTTCTAAAATTTGAGCATATTGTTTATCATATAAAACTGGCATTATCTTAAACCCTTAGTGGCATTAAAACATAGAGGGATGATGTGTCATCCATATCCTGAATAATTGTTGGACCACCAGAATCGGCCAAGGTCATACGGCATCTGTCTGACCCAATTTGGGCCGTGATATCCAACAGATATTTTGAATTAAATCCAATTTCCAATTCGGTATTATCATTTGAAATTTCGATGTCTTCGGTTGCAGACCCTGCATCGGGGCTTTGCGCGCTTAATGTCATTGTCGACCCATTAATTGCCAATTTCACCGCGCGGGTTTTTTCATTTGAAATTGTCGATACACGGTCAATGGCCGATGTAAATAATTTTGGATTGACCTCAACAATTTTATCATTGCCTTGTGGTATGACCTTTTGATAATCAGGGAATGTGCCATCGATTAATTTTGATGTCATCACGATATGATCGAAGGCAAAACGAACTTTATTTTCAGAAATCTCAATTGTGATTGAGTCCGCCGCTTCTTCCAAAAGCTTGCGGATTTCGGCAACGGCCTTGCGTGGAATAATCACGCCCGGCATATCTGCCGCGCCATCAGGCAAAGGCATTTCAAATTGTGCCAGGCGGTGACCATCAGTTGCAACCGCACGAAGGACAGCAACGCCATTGGCATCCGCTGCATGCATGTAAACACCGTTTAAATAATAACGCGTTTCGTCATTCGACATCGCAAATCGTGTGCGATCAATTAATTCACGCAAATCATTGGCGGCACTTGTGAATGTTACATCCATATCACCCGACCCTAGCTCAGGGAAGTCCGCCACAGGCAAACATGACAATTTAAATTTTGAACGCCCCGCGGTCACGGTGACCATTGACCCACCCGGTTCTAAATTCAATTCAACTTGCGCATCATCTGGTAATTTACGAACGATATCGTGAAATGTATGGGCGGGAACGGTGGTTGATCCGTCCGTTTCAACATTGGCGGCCACAGATTCACGCATTTCCAAATCCATGTCCGTTGCCGATAATGTTAACATTCCGTCCGCAGCATCAAGACGAACATTTGATAAAATTGGAATGGTGTTCCGACGTTCCACAACGGATTGTCCGTGGCCAAGGGCCCTTATCAAATCGGCGCGATTAATAGTCAATTTCATTGGGTGTATCCTTTTTTCAAATTCTTTGATTTGATATTAAACGCAAATGGCTTCCAGTCAAGCCTTGCCTGATCTGAAAGCCATAGTTATAAAATTATTTTCGAATTATCCCTTTAGCTTCCGCGTTAAGATTTTAACCTCATCGGCAAAGGCAATATCGCCACCGACCAATTCTTCAACCTTACGCACTGCATGCATGACGGTTGTGTGGTCACGTCCACCAAATTTACGGCCAATTTCTGGCAATGATCTTGGGGTTAATTTTTTACACAAATACATGGCAACTTGACGTGGGCGGGCAACATTGCGTGAACGGCGCGCCGAAAACATATCATCAAGGCGAAGCGTATAATGTTCCGCAACTTTGCGTTGAATCTCATCAATTGTAATGCGACGTTCATAAGACCGCAATACATCAGACAGAATGTCAGTAGCAGCCTCTAACGTTGTTTCTGATTTTCCTGCCATATCGGCCTGAACCGCCAAACGGTTTAAGGCACCTTCTAATTCGCGGATATTCGACGTTATTTTGTTGGCCAAAAATACCGCGACATCTTCAGGTAAAGTCAAATTCATCATTGCGGCCTTATGCTTTACAATATTGAGACGTAATTCCAATGTGGATGGGCGGATATCCGCAACCAATCCCCACCCCATACGAGAGCGTAAACGTTCATCCAATCCTTCCAAATCCATTGGGGCGCGATCGCCCGCAATAATAATCTGTTTGCCGTTATCAACAAGCGCGTTAAATGTGTGAAAAAATTCTTCCTGTGTCGATTCCTTGCCCGCAATAAATTGAATGTCATCAATCATCAACACATCAACATTGCGTAATTTATCCTTAAACGCCATTGAATCATTGGCACGCAAGGCCTTTACAAATTCATACATGAATTTTTCGGCAGACAAATAAATAATATTCCCCTTCCCTTTTTCACGAAGTGCGCGGGCAACGGCGTGCATAAGATGTGTTTTACCAAGACCAACAGACCCATAAATATAAAGGGGGTTAAAGGGCATGCCCTCCGCCTCAATCACACGGCGACAGGCCGCATGGGCAAATGCGTTTGGTTCACCTATCACGAAGGTGTCAAAGGTAAAGCGCGCATCCAATGGTGATGACAATGTATCAACATCATCGGCCTTATTTGTGTCGGTTTTAGGCGTTTCGACCGCTTTTATCGATGGGGCCGATTGGCCAGAAACCTGAACCGCGACAACGAATTGAATACGGGAAATATCCTGATCTTGTTTTTGACACAATGACAAAATTTGAGAGGCATAATTATCGTGAATCCAATCACGCATAAAACGTGTGGGCACAGAAATTTCCATCGTACCTTCATAATAAGCCTGTAGTTGCATAGGTTTCAGCCAGCTTCGGTAAATCGCTTCACCAAATTCATCACGCATTGAGTCATAAACAATTGCCCACACATCCACAATTTTTTGTGGTGGTGTTGCCGTAAAATCTTGTGATGAAGCAGCCTGAGCCAAATCCGCCGCGCGTGTCCCTGCGTAAGTCATTATAGTGTTATTCCCTTCCCGAAATAATGTATTTTTAGCCAATATTATTATCCATGCATGAATCACAATTCATGCATTTAGGCCCCATGCGCCCTGTAATCGAAGATCAAATTCTCTTGGGGATTAGTCCCTTTTTCTTCATTGATCTTTATGACCGGATATGAATTGACCATAGGAATAATTGGGCATGATTGCAAGTAAGAAATTACATTTTTTTTAAAAAGAAATTTTGTTTCAAACCCAATGCCACAAACATGCTCAGGGTGTTTCAGAAGCCTGAAACACCCTAAAATAAATCTCTAAAACTATTAATTTTTTAAGCGGTTTTTAACGCTTTAATTTTTGAGGAAAGACGTGACATCTTTCGTGCAACGGTCTTTTTATTCAAAACACCTTTTGAAACGCCACGATATAATTCTGGCTGTGCTTCCCTCAACGCGGCATCTGCAGCAGGTGCATCACCGGAATCAATCGCCGTCATAACCTTTTTAAGGAATGTACGAATACGTGACATACGATTTCCGTTAATTACGGCGCGTCGTTCATTACGACGAATTCTTGTTTTTGAAGATTTATGATTAGCCATTGCAAGTAGTCTCTTTCTAAATTTAAATAACTGTGTGGTTTTATCGCCCCACGCACCAGATGTCAAGAAAAACTGTGGAAAAATTAATAAAAAACGATTTGATCATCCGCGATAAAATTCTCACGCGGAATATCATGTTGATTAATCGTTCTAATTTTACGGACAGACAATTCTTTTTTGGGTGATCTATACAAACGACTCTCCTGACGTTTCAAAATTTCATCCACAATAATGGATTGAAGACCAATATCTGCCCTTTTATGATCTTTTCTGTTTTTCAAAAGACCCTCAATTAAACGGAACAGAGATTTTTCCGCCTTCATAGACACAATATATTTTTTCGATTTTAATTTTTTTAAGCACATTTGCGTCATTTCATCCGTTGTCAGATAGTGACAATGGATTTTTTCAACCGAAAAATTTTGAAAACGCGAAAAACGGCCCTTTAACAGTGTGTATGTTTTTGTCGACATCGCCATGGACACGGGGCGATCTGGCGATTTCGCATTAATATTGTCTAATATGTAGTTGATTATAATATCCACCCAATCATGCCAATCGGCAACAGGTGGCCTGGGGTTCTCAACCAACTGATCAAAACCGTAAAAATCAATCATTTCACTTTTATTATCGCTGAAACAATCCTGCATCATTTTTTCAGTGTCCGTCACATAATAAGACACAAACTTATTAACATCATAAGAAGTATGATAGGGTTTCGGTTGAAACCCTGTTTTCCAACAAAATTGTGACAGATGATTTAAGGCCATGGTCTGCGGCCCACCACCCGATAAAATTATAATTTCAGGTAAAAACCGCGTGTCTTTCAATCCTGCCTTTCGACGCATCCAATAAACACTTTGACGTTCGTTCCATTCATTCAACTTACGTTTCACATCTGGTAATCCGATGATTGAATCAATATCATCAGATAATCTTTGAAACCGATTAAAAACGGACTGTAAATCAAAGGTTTCTTTTGTCTGTTTTGTGCCTGAACGATTTTTAACCGCCTGTTTATTATCCTGCGTAGGCTGATCATCCGTTACAAAATAACTCATAGGTGATTTCTTGGACATTATAATATCTTTCTTAAATGATTAAGAAAATATTAACAGAAATCAATTCCACTTTCAACAAACAAGACTTTTTTGGTCCTATTTAAATGATCTATATAATGGTTCTGAGCCTAAAAATCCCAATCTTCGTCATCTGTCTCTTCAGCCTTACCCATCACATAAGATGACCCGGATCCAGAGAAGAAATCATGATTTTCATCCGCATTAGGCGATAATGACGCCATAATCGCAGGATTTGGATTTGAAATTTCAGATGGAAATAACGGATCAAATCCCAAATTCATTAACGCCTTATTCGCGTTATAGTGAAGGAATTTTTTCACATCTTCGGTTAAGTCAACCTCATCATATAATGTCGCTGTATATTTTAATTCGTTATTATATAAATCCATCAATAAAGATACAGCGTAATCTTTCAATTCCATCTGTTCCATTGGCGTTAATTTTTCATACGCCTTTTGGAATTTATAACCAACATAATATCCGTGAACGGCCTCATCCTTAATGATCAAACGGATCAAATCTGCCGTGTTTGTTAAAACACCACGTGACGACCAATGCATCGGCAAATAAAATCCTGAATAAAACAAAAAGCTTTCAAGGAAGACAGACGCGATTTTGCGCTTTAACGGATTATCAGCCTTATATTCGTTCATGATTAATTCAGATTTACGCTGAAGAAATTCATTTTCTTCGCTCCAAGCATAGGCGTCATCAACATCCTTCATCGAACATAATGTTGAAAAGATTGATGAATAAGACCGCGCGTGTACGGCTTCCATAAATGAAACATTACTCAATACGGCTTCCTCATGAGGCGTAATCGCATCTTGCATCAACATTGGTGCACCGACCATATTTTGGATTGTATCCAATAATGTTAGGCCGGTGAAAACGCGAATTGTTAGGCGTTGCTCATCCCCTGTTAACTGCCCCCAGGCCTGGACATCATTTGACAATGGCACTTTTTCAGGCAACCAAAAATTAGATGTTAGACGATTCCAAACCTCAAGGTCCTTTTCATCATCCAAACGATTCCAATTAATCGCCTTAACAGCCTTAATTTTGTGTGATGGCACATAACCAGTTTCGTTTTTTGGTGTATTCATTTGCACTGCTGCACTCATTTTCTGTCTCCTCTTTTATCTTTATTTTTTACAAGCTACAGGATACGCATCCCTCAATTTCGGTTCCTGATAAGGCCACTTGGCGAAGGCGGATATAGTAAATTGTTTTAATTCCACTTTTCCATGCCTGAATCTGTGCTTTGTTGATATCGCGTGTTGTTGCGGTATCGGGGAAGAACAATGTACAAGACAAGCCTTGATCAACATGTTGTGTCGCCGCGGCATAGACACGAATTTGTGCATCTGGTCCAATTTCATACGCGTCCTTGTAATATTCAGTATTATCATTGGTCATGCCATAAGCAGGGTAGTACACGCGTCCAATTTTTCCTTCCTTACGGATTTCAATTTTCGACGCAATCGGATGAATGGATGATGTTGAATTATTGATATAGGAAATTGACCCCGTTGGTGGAACCGCCTGTAGATAGGCATTATACATTCCATGTTCCGCAACAGATTGTCTCAACACCTCCCAATCGGCCTGCGTTGGAATTTCAATACCAGCATCCTTGAACAATTCCGCAACACGGCTTGTTTCTGGCGCCCATGTTTTAGATGTATATTTGTCAAAATATGTCCCATCGGCATAGCCAGATTTATCAAAATCAGCAAATGTCTCGCCGCGTTCAATCGCAATTTGATTCGACGCCTTAATCGCATGATATGTCACGGTGTAAAAATACATATTTGTGAAATCAACGGCCTCTGGTGAATCGTAATGGATTGATTGTGTTGCCAAATATCCGTGCAAATTCATTTGACCAAGCCCAATTGCATGAGAACGGCTATTCCCCTTTGCAACAGATGGGACGCAATCAAGGTTACTCATATCCGATACGGCGGTTAAAGACCGTATTGCCGTTTCAACGGTTTTTGCAAAATCAGGTGATTCCATTGATTTTGCAATATTCATAGATCCAAGATTACATGAAATATCAGACCCAATATGTTCATACCCCAAATCAGCATTAAATGTTGAGGCGTCACTGACCTGTAAAATTTCAGAACATAAATTACTCATGCTCACACGGCCGTCAATGACATTAGCCTTATTCACATTGTCTTCGTACATAATGTAAGGGTAGCCAGATTCAAATTGAATTTCCGCCAATGTCGTAAAAAATTCACGAGCCTTAATTTTTTGTTTGCGAATACGAGGATTTTCAACCATCTCGTCGTATTTTTCAGTCACTGAAATTTCAGAAAATGGCTTGCCATAAACACGCTCAACATCATAAGGAGAAAACAGATACATATAATCATTGTTTTTCGCCAACTCAAATGTGACATCGGGGATCACAACCCCCAACGACAGAGTTTTAATACGGATTTTTTCATCGGCATTTTCACGTTTTGTATCCAAAAACTTCATGATGTCTGGATGATGAGCATGCAAATACACCGCACCTGCCCCTTGGCGAGATCCCAATTGATTAGCGTACGAAAATGAATCTTCCAACAACTTCATAACAGGGATAATGCCTGATGATACATTTTCAATCTTTTTAATTGGCGCGCCATATTCACGAATATTGGATAGCAACAACGCAACACCACCACCACGTTTGGACAGTTGAAGGGCGGAATTAATCCCACGACCAATTGATTCCATGTTGTCTTCTAATCTTAACAAGAAACATGATACCAATTCACCACGTTGTTTTTTACCTGCATTCAAAAATGTTGGTGTGGCGGGCTGGAAACGACCCGAAATAATTTCCTCAACCAATTGACGGGCCATGGATTCATCACCACCGGCCAAAGTTAACGCAACCATCACCGTGCGGTCTTCGTATCGCTCTAAATAACGCTCACCATCGAAT
>JAUHXB010000291.1 GCA_030427215.1 Alphaproteobacteria bacterium
TTCAACACCACGCGGTTTCATTTCCGCATTCACACGGTCACGAATTTTAACCATCAAATCACCACGGGCAGGGGATAAAATATTGCGCAAGGTCGCACTCCCCAATGTGTCACGAGTCGCGGAATCCATTACATTTTCAATTTGCTGACGGGCACGGGATTCGGTTTGTAATCTTTGTAAAAAAAGTAAAGGATCAGTGATTTTATAACGCGCGAAAGTATCAACGATGATCGGTTCGCCGCTCACCTCTTCGATCAATTCTGGGTCAACTGTGCCATCCTCTAACATCGGATTATTACGGTCGGACGAAATATTCACACGGCGTGGTTCGGGGTCGACCTCCAAAATACGGCTGTCAAAATATCGCACATCCTGAACAGGCCATGGCAATTTGACCTTTAACCCCGCATCTGAATAAACCTGTTTCGGTTGCCCGAATTGAAGGACAATCGCCGTTTGACGTTCATCCACCGTGAAGATTGACAAGGACATGATGATTAATATGGCCCCAATGATAATGGCGATGAGTGGTAATTTTTGCATTTTTAATTTTCTTTCTTTTTCAATCTATCCAGTTTACATCCCCGACTTGATCGGGGATCCAGTTAATTTGTTTTCAAAAAATTTAATCATATGAATTGTATCAAAATACTGTCCATCTATTTTTAAAGTTCTTGGTTCTGTTCCGTATTCTTCAAACCCTATATTTTGGTATGACTTAAAAGCAGCGATATTTTCTTTATTAACAGATGTTTTTATTTGCTCTATTTGCGTAGGAAGAATACTTATTAATATAGAAATCATTTTTTCAATTAGCCTTTGCCCACGAAAATCTTTTTCTATGTATACACCAAACATGTTTGCCGTATGGCCGCATTTTTGATTATTGTTAATATAACCTCCTAAACTTCCAACTAATCTGTCTTTATCGAAGACTCCAATAATAAAATTATTTTGGATGAATTCTTCAAAAAATGATAAATCTAACTCCTTGCTTTCTTCATAAGAACCGCCAAAGGCCTCAGGATGTTCTTTCAACATTTGAAGCCTTATGGATTTATATTTTTCAGCATCCTCTATGTTTAATTGTTTAATTCTCATTTTTTTCTTCTGGATCCCCGATCAAGTCGGGGATGTTTTATCGTGTATTTGATTGACCTCTATTCCCCAATGGAAGGTAAGGCATCACACCCTGTGATCCGTCTTCTTGATCAATGATTGTTTTATCTGCCGCGCCCATCACGGCCTCCATCGTTTCAATGTAAATCCGCTCCCGGGTGACATCACGCCCACCTTTATAAGCATCGAATAATTGGTTAAAGCGTTCGGCCTCCCCTTCGGCGCGGGCAATGCGGGATTCTTTATACGCCTCGGCCTCTTGGATCATGCGGATGGCCTCCCCTCGTGCCTTTGGCAAAATATCATTTTTATAAATTGTGGCCTCGTTTTGGAAACGCTCTGCATCCTGTCCCGCGGCAACAACATCGTCAAAGGCCTCCATGACCTGCGGGTG
>JAUHXB010000051.1 GCA_030427215.1 Alphaproteobacteria bacterium
GAACTAAGGCAATCTATCATCAAGGCAGAAATTGAAAAATATGGCGGGGCATCCCAACATATTCACCCGATGATTGATCATTATAGCTTCGCTGGTTTGTTACAATCATCTGGGTTGGCGTTGCCAGTTGTTGATTATGATCGGGTGAATGTTCGGTACTCTGATTTGCAAAATCTTTACAATGATTTGAAATATATGGGTGAGGGAAATGCGTTAATCGACCGAGAGCGTTCCATCAGATGTTTTAAGGGTGGAATAGAAGCTCACTATAAATCCGCTTTCTATGACGATGCATACATGGCAACATTTGATATTATCTATGGCATTGGGTGGGCACCGCACGATAACCAGCAAAAGCCTGCCAGACGCGGTAGCGGTGACATAAGCTTGACGGAGGTATTATAATTATGGATGTGTCTATTATTCCAATTTTGGATGACAATTACGCGTATATTATTCGATCTGGATCCCAGGTCGGCGTGATTGACCCTGGTGAGGCAAAGCCTGTTATTAATTATCTTCAATCCAATGATCTACAATTACACTGGGTGATGAACACGCATCGTCATGGCGATCATGTAAATGGTAACAAAGAATTATTGGATATGTATGATGCCCGTTTGGCCGCGCCTACTGAATGTGGTGAAAGCGATTTTGTGTTAGAGGATGGTGAATTATTCCCCTTTGGCGATGTCGCCTTTCAAATCTTTTTAACCAAAGGGCATACGGCTGGGCATATCGTATTATATGATCCGACTTATCGTATTTTATTCGCTGGTGATACTTTATTTGCCATGGGAAGCGGTCGCGTGTTTGAGGGAACAATGGATGATATGTTTCAATCCATGCAAATCATTAAACAATTTCCGCCAGAAACCGCGATTTATTGCGGTCACGAATACACAAAGTCCAATGCGATTTTCGCACGACATATTTTACCAGATAATGAACAGATTAAATCGCGCCTTGAAACTATTCAAAATATGGAATGCACAATGCCAACATTACTGGCTGAAGAGTTAGTGACAAATCCTTATTTATTGGCAAAAAATTTGGATGAATTTACGGCCTTTCGAACGGCAAAAGATAATTTTTAGTTGAAATCATAGGCACCATGATCACGGTTTTCAGGTCTGTCTTCTTCTTCTCTTTTGTTATCCGAAGACCCGCCGCCCCAAAATCTGCTTCTTTGACCAGAAAAGATACCATCAATAATTGATTTAAACTCTTTTGATGTTTCTGGATCATAATTTGTGATTGATCGTGCTGGAACACCCTGATGTGCGGTTTGCATTGATCTTTTGAATATTGATGCGGGCACAGTTCCGCCATACGCTCCACGCCCCATTGGCGAGTTATCATCATGCCCCATCCACACGCCCATGGTATAAGTGGATGAAAATCCAACGAATAAAGCGTCTCTGTAATCCTGGGTTGTTCCTGTTTTTCCGGCAACAGGGAACCCTGTTTTTGCACGTTTTCCTGTTCCAAACTCAACAACATCCTGCATCATGGAGGTTACGGCATCGGTATGATTGGTTGAAATCACTTTTTGTGAGGGCGTATGTTTATATTGGTAAAGCAGCTCGCCTTCTTTTGTTTCAATTTTGTTTATTCCATATGGCGTGACAAGGCGACCTTTCTGCCCAATAGTGGCGTAACCGCCTACAAGATCAATGAGAGACACATCAACAGTTCCAAGAGCTGTACTCAATTCTTCGCGAACTTCTGCATCAATTCCGACACGATCTGCGATATCGACAACATGTTTTACCCCTGTTTCTTTGATTAAATTAACGGATGCAACATTATAAGAATTTAACAATGCCTCTCTTAATGTCGCTTTTTCGCTGTAAAATCCATCATAATTTGAGGGACGATAACGTCCTGAAGTGATCCTTTCATTTGAGATCATATCATCTGGGCGCCATCCTTGTTCTATCGCGGCCAGATAAACAAAAGGTTTAAATGATGACCCCGCCTGTCTTACGCCGTCTGTCGCGCGATTGAATTGGCTTTGGTTATAGTCATAGCCCCCGACCATGGCGCGAATGGCGCCATTTTCATTCAGGATAACGGCGGCGGCCTCAGGGCGTTTTTTATCGCCATCTTCGGGGTAGGCACGGTCCAATTCTTCCTTTGTAATTTTAGCGACAGTTTTTTGAAGGTTGTTTGATAATGTTGTCACGACCTTTAAATCGCCCTCAACATCAGATGCAAAAATATTGACCTGTCTGTGGATCCAATCGGTGAAATAATGTGACTGTTTATTTCTATCTGCAAATTCCATCCCTTGCACTTTGCCATCAGTAATCACAATGTTGCGCGCATCATCAATCATCGCTTGGCTGGCATAATTTTCTTCGACCATCGCGTTTAAAACAATTTTCATCCGATTAATCGCACCCTGTGGATTATGCGAGGGGGATAGCCTTGAAGGGGCCTGCATCAGTCCCGCTAATAAGGCGGCCTCTTTAATACCAATATTTTCTGGAGCTTTACCAAAATAAATACGCGTTGCACTGTCTAATCCATACGCGCCAGATCCAAAATAAACATGATTGAGATATGCACTTAAAATTTCTTCCTTGGAATATTTATATTCAATCCAAAGAGAAAGCATCGCCTCTTGAATTTTTCGTTTAAGTGTTCGCTCAGGATTAAAAAATAAATTCTTGGCCAATTGTTGTGTAATCGTTGAACCGCCCTGAACAATTCCTCCTGCACGAACATTCGTTACCATGGCTCGTGCCAAGCCGATTAAATCAATTCCAAAATGTGAATAAAAACGGCGATCTTCGATGGCAATAAAAGCATTAGGGATATGCTCTGGTAAGTCTTCAATTCTTACATTTGGTCCACGTAAATGGCCATAAGCGGCAAGTTCTGTCTCTCCATCGGCGGCATAAATACGCACAATGCGTTGTTTGTCGGAATCAACGGCCTTGGCAATGCGGCCCAAATCCTTGCCATACCACGCCAGTATCATGAACAGGATAATCCCGCCCCATATGCCTGCGACCAAAAACCATTTCATTAAAAAACGAGCAAATGTTTGCTGTTCTTTTTTGTCTTGTTTCTTCTTTTTTGATTTTATTTTTTTCTTTTGCGCCATCGATGTCATAAAGCCCAATTTACAGGTGAAAAGCAAGAGAAGATTATCGTCTATACTGAATTGCGCTAATGAAAGAACATGATAGAATATTTCCAAAATAATCAAATCGGGCTTAATAATCATGGCGCAAGCGAACTCACAAAATAATCAATCTTTCCTAACTGGTGCAAATGCCGAATATATCGCGCATTTATTCACTCAATATCAAAAATCGCCAATGAGCGTTGATCGAAGCTGGCAAGAATTTTTTGCCAATTTAAATGATAGTGACCTTGATGTATTACGCGAAATGCATGGTGCGTCATGGACGCCCGATGAAAACCGCATGGATGGACGAGGGTTTAAGGCTGCGGAGACCGCACAACAAGCACAAAGTTATAGCGCACCAATCCAACAACCAATTATGGTTGGTGATGCAGGATTACAACAAGCGGTGCGTGATTCTATTCGTGCGATTCAATTAATTCGAGCGTACCGTGTGCGAGGTCATTTGATCGCTGACCTTGATCCATTGGATCTGCGCGAAATTAAACATCACCCTGAATTAAATCCAGAACATTATGGGTTCACGGAAAAAGATTATAACCGTCAAATTCAATTGGATGGTGTCTTGGGAATGGAAAGTGCGAATTTGCACGAAATATTATCCGCGGTTAAGCAAACATATTCTGGTAAAATTGGCGTTGAGTTCATGCATATGTCTTCGCCAGAGGAAAAAGCATGGATCCAACAGCGGATTGAAGAACCCCGTAATCAAACCGATTTCACTGAAAAAGGAAAGATTGCGATTTTGGAACGTTTGACCGCCGCGGAGTCATTCGAACAATTTTTGGCGAAAAAATACCCTGGAACCAAAAAATTTGGTGTTGATGGGGGGGAGGTCTTAATTCCCGCCATTGAACAAATCATGAAAAAGGGTGGTCAATTGGGCCTGAAAGAAATGGTCATTGGAATGGCGCACCGTGGGCGTTTAAACATGCTTGCCAATGTGATGGGAAAACCTTTTACCGCTATTTTTGCGGAATTTTTGGGAATTAAAACACAACCGGATGATGTATTGGGATCGGGAGATGTGAAATACCACCTTGGCACCTCATCCGATCGTGATTTTGATGGGAATAATATTCATTTGTCATTAACTGCAAACCCCTCCCACTTGGAATGTGTGAACCCCGTTTGTATTGGAAAAGTTCGTGCCAAACAATATCAACGTGGGGATAAGGACGGAACGGAAGTGATGCCTATATTGCTTCACGGTGACGCGGCGTTTGCGGGGCAGGGAATTGTTGCCGAAACATTGATGATTTCCGAATTGGACGGGTACAGCGTTGGTGGAACAATGCATGTTGTGATTAACAATCAAATTGGATTTACAACCATGCCTCAATATTCGCGGTCTGGGCCATATTGTACCGATGTTGCGAAATTATTATCTGCACCAATATTCCATGTGAATGGTGATGATCCCGAGGCGGTTATCCATGTTGCGCGTATCGCAACGGAATTTAGGCAGAAATTTAAAAAAGACGTCGTGATTGACATTATTTGTTATCGCCGATTTGGCCATAATGAAGGGGACGAACCGGCCTTTACTCAACCCGTCATGTATCAAAAAATTAAAGAGCATCCGTCGACGCGCACACTTTACGCCCAACAATTGGCGCAAGAAGGCATTATAAACGACGATGATTCAAAAGCCATTCAGGATAAGGCCACGCAAACTTTGGACGAGGCGTTTCAGGCGGCGAATAATTATAAACCCAATGAGGCTGATTTTCTGCAAGGCGCTTGGGCGGACATGGCCGTTGCCGAAGACGAAGAAAAACCGCGTCGTGGTGACACTGCAGTAGATGAAAAAACATATGATTTGATTGGAAAGGGACTAACAACCACACCCGAAGATTTCAATATTCATTCAAAATTAAAACGGTTTTTGGATGCACGGAAAGCCATGTTTAAAGATGGCAAGGGGTTTGATTGGGCGACCGCCGAGGCCATGGCCTTTGCGTCATTGTGTCATCAAGGGCATGGCGTCAGGTTGTCTGGGCAGGATTGCGGACGCGGAACATTTTCACAACGTCACGCCAAAATGTACGACCAAACGGATGGGCATATTTACCAACCACTACAAAATATTTCACCTGACCAAGCTGATTTTGAAGTGCATGATTCACCTCTATCTGAATTTGCGGTTTTGGGGTACGAATATGGATTTTCAATGGCTGAACCCAAATGGCTAACCTTGTGGGAAGCCCAATTTGGGGATTTCGTGAATGGCGCTCAAACAATTATTGACCAATTTATATCAAGTGGTGAAAGCAAATGGCTTCGCATGTCCGGCCTTGTGATGTTACTCCCGCACGGATATGAAGGTCAGGGACCAGAGCATTCATCATGCCACCCTGAACGGTTCTTATCACTATCTGCTGAGGATAATTGGCAAATTGTGAATGCGACAACGCCTGCGAATTATTTCCATGTGTTGCGTCGTCAAATGGTTCGAAATTTCCGCAAACCATTGATCATGTTTACGCCGAAATCTTTATTACGTCATAAATTATGTGTGTCAGATAAAGCGATGTTTACAGGCGAATCCACATTCCACCGTATTTTATGGGATGATGCGGAAATTGCGGGAAATTTGATTAAACCGAAAGACATCAAACGCGTCGTCCTGTGTACGGGGAAGGTTTATTACGATTTATACCAAGCGCGCGAAGAGAAGAAGATTAAGGATGTTGTGATTTTACGCCTTGAACAACTCTACCCATTCCCGATGGGTGCACTGGCGGATGAATTGGCGAAATATCCGAACGCGGATGTTGCGTGGTGTCAGGAAGAACCGAAAAACACGGGATATTGGGAATTTGTTGACCGTCGTATTGAGGGATCACTGTCCATCGCCAAACATAAGGCAGGCCGACCGTCATATGTAGGGCGTCAATCCGCGGCATCCCCCGCCACAGGAAACGCAGGCGTGCACAAGGCCGAACAAGAGAAATTGGTTAATGAGGCTTTGAGGGGCTAGTGCCAATGCTGCAAGTTAACATCTTAGAGCTAGTAATTGCTTTTATTTCCGTTGCTGGTGCATGTTGTGGTTTTGTGTATTTAGTGGTTCGTAATATGTACAAAGATCAGAACGAATTTTTTAAAGAGAGAATTACTGAGATTACTAATTCTAACAGAAAATATAAAATTCAAACTACGGAAATTCCTTTGAATAAGTTATGTGAGGTTACTGAAATTTCTAATTCTATGGTTATAGAGATACCCCAAAAACATAACATTAAGATATTCTCAAGCTACACAAAGCCTAGTAATAGTGATTTTTTAAAAGAAATGCATGAGATTAGAGGTCTTAACGGTAATTTTGCTAAATTCGAAGTTATAGCTAGATATCTATATTTGCAGTATGATGGGAATGGCTTATCTCATTTAATAGCTAAAGGGTTTAGTATTAAAGAGATATGATTGTATATTTAATCTGCAAATAATTTATATCCCCTTGGCGTCTTGGGGTATTTCACTGTTTATAGTGAAAAAACTTTGCGTGACTTTGCGTCCTTTGCGGTTTAGATTTTAATACATGAACGCACAACGCAGGAAATTATTGTTTCGATCTGAACACCGAGGGACAAAGGAAATGGATGTTATCCTTGGCACATTTGCGCGGGGATTTTTGCCTAATGCAACGGATGAACAGGTGGAGCATTATGCCGATCTGCTCACCGAAAATGATCCTGACCTTTATAATTGGATATCCGAACGTGAACCATTACCTGATGATAAAACCAATCCCATTTTAAAATTATTGGTTGGGTATCAGGTGGCATAGCTCGCCCGTGGGGATAGATGTCATAAAACACTATCTATCTCATGATGATATCTTTACGATTGAATAATCATGACAATGCTGGCTCAAAATCTTGACATCACTGCCGCTGATCCTTTTGAAGGGAAAATATCCGTAAAGGGGAAACAGTGGCAATCATCCTATTGGGATGAGGGCCGTGTTGAAAAATTAGTGTCTGGGCATGATATCCCTGAAATGATTGCGCGATTATTGGTTCAACGTGATATCGATTTGGGCGATATTGATGAATTCCTGTCCCCCAAATTATCCAAACATTTCCCCAATCCATTTTCACTGCAAAATATAGAGGCCACGTCTGATTTTTTAGCTAATGCCATTCAGTCGGGTCAAAAAATCGGGATATTGGCTGATTTTGATGTTGATGGTGCAACATCATGCGCGGTGATGAAACGGTTTTTGCAACAAGCGGGGGTATCAGAAAATGATATTCCTGTGTTTATTCCTGATCGACTGAATGACGGGTATGGCCCATCTGCAAAGGGGTTTCAATCGTTAAAAGACCAAGGGGCAGACATTGTCACCGTGTTGGATTGCGGAATTACATCTGTTGATCCGGTTCAATCTGCCATTGATATTGGTTTGGATGTTGTTGTTGTTGATCATCATGAACCAGATGAACAATTGCCCAATGCAACGCATATTATCAATCCCAAATTAAAAGGCGATAATAGCGGTTTAGATTATCTTGCGGCGGTTGGTGTTACATTTTTATTATGCGTTGCGGTGAATTCAAAATTGCGCGAGACGGGTTTTTATAAAGATAAAACAGAACCCGTAATGCGGGAGTTA
>JAUHXB010000052.1 GCA_030427215.1 Alphaproteobacteria bacterium
TTAGTTTTGGAAAATGGTGTCCTTTGGCGGTCATTTGTGTGCCGATGATAATATCAACATCACCTTGTTTAATAATCTCTAATTTTTCCTGTAATGACTGACCGTCTTCGACGGTATCGCTGGACAACACCATAACACGTGCATCGGGGTATTTCTCTTGAACTTCTTCGGCAATGCGTTCCACCCCTGGGCCAATGGGGACAAGAGAATCCTCCGCATCGCATGATGGGCATTTGTCAGGCGACCTGCCCCCATAATCACAATGATGACAAAATGTGCGCCCTGATCCTTTATGTTCAACCAACCACGCGGTGCATTGTGGGCATTCCAATCGTCCGCCGCATGACCTGCACAATGTGAGTGGCGCATAACCGCGACGGTTAAGGAATAGCAAGACTTGCTCACCTGCCTTCACCGTCACATCAATCGCGCTGTGCAATGTCGGTGAAATAAATTCACCTGTATCTGGTTTGTCCTCACGCATATCAATCATATGCATGTCGGGCATATGCGCCCCGCCAAAACGGTCTGGCAATTTCACATGGTTATATCGTTTATGTTGAATGTTCCATAAGGTTTCAAGCGACGGCGTGGCGGACGCCAAAATAACGGGATGTTTTAACATCGCCCCGCGCATCACCGCCATATCGCGGGCGTGGTAAATAACGTTGTCTTCTTGTTTATAAGATTGGTCGTGTTCTTCATCAACCACAATCAATCCCAAATCCATATAGGGTAAGAACAAAGATGATCGCGCGCCAATAACCGCGCGTGTTTCACCATTTGCAACACCGTGCCATACGGTCATGCGTTGTTTGGGTGTCATTTGTGAATGCCACAATGCCGCGCGCGACCCAAATCGTTTTTCAAACCGATCAACAAACCCACCTGTTAGCGCGATTTCAGGCATCATAATTAAGGCTTGTTGCCCCGCCCGCAAACACTCCGCCACGGCCTCAAAATAAACTTCGGTTTTCCCCGCGCCCGTTACACCATCCAAAAGCGTACAGTTATATCCCTGCCCAATTTTGGATCGCAAATCATGCGCGGCCTTGCCTTGATCTTCGGATAACGTCACCGCACCCCCGCCATCAATGGATGTACATTGAAATTTTAAGGGGCGTTTTGGTGGTTCCAATAATTTAAAAGACGGACACACCATTTTCAAAATCATGCCCTTGGGGCTCATTGTCCATGATGCAACGCGAGTGATGTAATCCATCATGTCCTTTGTTAATGGTGGGGAGTCATAAATTTCCGATATTTTTTTAACCTTATTCATCGGCAAGGATGTATCAACGTCCCCTTCCCACACAACGCCCAAAACATCCTGTCGTCCAAATGATATTTGAACATATGTGCCAACGGGCAATGGCTGTTCGGACTTATAACTATAAGCGCGATCAATCGCTGTTGCGGGAAGGATGTTTATAATGTGCATGGGTTATATTTAACATCATTTAAAACCAATGTCCCGCGCCACAGGCATTTTTTCGTTCACGCCAAGAGCGCAAAGAAGTCGCAAAGGGCGCAAAGGTTTATTTATTCACTGATCCCTTTGCGATCATTGCGTGTTCATGGTGACCTTTGCGTGAACGGTTGCGATGGGTGTTTCAATGGTGTAATAACTATTAAAACCAAAAATAAAAGGAAACATCCCTCATGAAATTTTTCGCAGATACCGTTGATATTGATGCCATTAAAGACCTTGCCGATTTAGGCATGTTAGACGGCGTGACAACAAACCCATCCATCATTGCAAAATCAGGCGCAAACTTCCTCGAAGTTATTCCTGAAATTTGTAAGCTTACTGACGGCCCAGTATCGGCCGAGGTTGCCTCAACCGATTTCGATACAATGATGAAAGAAGCCGAAAAGCTCGCGGGATTAGCCGATAATATCTGCGTTAAATTGCCTTTGACCGAGGCCGGTTTAAAAACATGTAAGCATTTAACCGCACAAGACATCATGACCAATGTCACATTGTGTTTTTCCGCAAATCAGGCGTTATTGGCGGCAAAGGCCGGGGCAACATTCATATCCCCATTCGTGGGTAGGCTGGATGATATTGGGCTAACAGGCATGGATTTGATCGAAGACATCGTCACGATCTATGATAATTACGGGTTTGAAACCGAAATTTTGGTGGCCTCAATCCGTCACCCTCAACATTTGCTTGAGGCCGCGCGTTTGGGCGCGGATGTGTCAACATTACCACCAAAGGTGATTAAACAACTCTTCAAACACCCCTTAACAGACAAAGGCCTCGCCGATTTTGTAAAAGATTGGGAAAGTACAGGACAGAGTATTTTATAGTTGACATATTTTAAAAAATCCTATATATTATGTTTTTGAAGGGATTTTTAAGATGGTATCAGATAGATTCAATAAAACTAATGTAAATAGCGGTAGCATTACCTGTGGTAAAGCTGAGAGATGCTATAGAGTTTTAGATGGCGCTTCTTTTCTGGGCTGGGAAGTCGCAGGATCAGAAGATTCATTTGGTGCATCAAACAAATCAGATGGCATTGAAATGGTTTTTGGCATTAAGGGCATCCAAACAGACCCCTATCATAGAGTGCAGGGCGAAGGATTTGTTCGCGTAAATCCAGAACTGTATGTAGCTGCAATTGATTATTGTAGAATAAGTGCCCCAAGTGCAGTAAAGGGAATGCAAAAGATAGCTTCACATGCCGGAGCATTATTAAATCTTCCTATCGGTGGTGGACAAATTATTCGACCTTACGGTGCGCATGATAACGGCGATTATTCGCTTGCTAAACAATCTGATTTCGATGTACCACCAGGTAAGCGCAATGCTGTAATATCACGAAGACCTACAACATAATCTTTAATTAAAATCATCTTGCACCCGTAAACCATTTTCCATTATAACTGTCCTCATGACATGGACAGTTGCCGCTCTCTATAAATTTACGCGCATCAATGACCGCGAGGCATTGCAGGCGGAGTTGAAAAAACGCTGTAAGGTTTTGGACGTTTACGGCTCCCTCCTTATTGCCGATGAAGGAATTAACGGCACAATTTGCGCCCCGACAAAAGAGAATATGAGCTCCATCATTCGATTTCTTGACAAAGAAATTGGATTAGAAGATATGGAGCTTAAATATTCTACGGCTGAATTGCGTCCATTTCGTCGGATGAAGGTTCGCCTTAAAAAAGAAATTGTCACGTTGAAACAACCACATGTTGATCCAACAACCCAAAAGGGCATATATCTAACACCGCGTGAATGGCACGAGATGTTAAAGGCCAACCCTGACATGCCTGTCATTGATACGCGCAATGATTATGAAACGGCCATTGGGACATTCAAAAATGCTATTGATCCAAAAACAAAAGAATTCCATGAATTCCCCGACTTTGTTGAGAAGAATTTAAACCCCGCTCATCATAAAAAGGTTGCGATGTTTTGCACCGGTGGTATTAGATGTGAAAAGGCGTCCAGCTATATGCTCGCCGAAGGGTATGACGAGGTTTATCACCTTAAAGGCGGAATCTTACAATATCTTGAAGACATCCCTGAAGAAGAGAGCCTTTGGGACGGTGAATGTTATGTGTTTGACCATCGCGTATCCTTAGGCCACGGATTAAAACAAGGCACATATGATTATTGTTTCGGGTGTGGTTTTCCAATCAATGAGGAGGACAAGGCACATGAATCATTCGAAGAAGGCATTTGTTGCAAACGATGCGTTGATGATTTAACAGATGAAAAACGTCGCGCCCTCACTGATCGTCATGCGCATATGCAAACGCTCAACGGCGTGGCCTAAATAATAATGAGAGAGAATAATCTCGATCTCATTCGTCTTATCGCCGCATTACAGGTTCTAATCATCCATCTTCATGATTTTTTTAAACTGGATACGGTCGCGTATGATATTTTGCGTCCCTTTCCTGGTGTTCCTATTTTTTTCTTTATCAGCGGTTATTTGATTTATCAATCATGGAATCATTTGAAAAACCGTCCACATCAATACGCTTTTAATCGGATTCTCCGACTGTATCCTGCCCTATGGGTTTGTTTTGTGGTTACATTATTGTCGGTTTATCTGACCGGATATTTTAACGAGGCCAATTTTACATGGTCTGGCCTTGGCGCGTGGGCTGTGGCGCAACTCACGCTTTTTCAATTTTATCATTCCGAGATTTTTAACGGATATGGAATTGGAATATTAAACGGCAGCCTATGGACAATATCCGTTGAAATTCAATTTTATATCATCATGCCTATGATCGCCTTTATCATGGCGAAATACCGCAAGGTCACCATTGCTTTATTGGGTCTATTGATCATCGCCAATATTATAAACGCGCATTTTAACCCACGCGATTCCATGGTTGAAAAATTGTTCCATGTCTCATTCCTGCCGTGGTTATACATGTTTATGATTGGGGCATTCATTGCCAAATCGGAAAAAATTCAAAAATTCATTTTAAAACAAAATATTTTTATTTTAGGTGGGTTATATATCGCATCCTACATTATTGCCGATCATTGGAATTTAGGAACGGGCAATGGCATTAACCCTGTTTCATTTTTAATTATGGCCTGTGCCATTTTAAAATTAGCGTATATGAAGCCATCATTATCACACCGATTATTAAGGCGCACAGATATGTCTTACGGTATTTATATTTATCACGTCCCTGTCATCAATTGGATGATGTATATGGGATATGGGCAAGGCTATATGAACGCCGCCATGGCCTTTGCCGTGACAATTTTATTGGGATATTTGTCTTGGACTTTGGTTGAACGCCCTGCCCTAAGCCTAAAAAAATCAACGATTTTTAGGCGGTAGCTACTTCTGCAATTGTTTCAAAATCGCGAAGGGTGAATCGTCGTCAATTTCGGCTTTTTTCGGCTTAGCCTGAAATGTTTTTGCGGTATCTTGAGGCTTATTTTTACCTTTTTGAGGTTTTTTGCTTGATTTATAAAAAGATTTTGGCTTTGGACGATCAGAAATCTTGCCTTTTTTAACAAAATAGACCGCTAATTCTTTCTTTTCTTCTGTTTTTTCTGCGTTTCCCTCTGTTTTCTCGGTTTTTTCCTCGGTTTTGACAGGCTTATCAGGCTCTTTATCTGTTTTTTGACGTTTAAAGCCCATGGAATCCAAAACGGCATAAAGGTCTTCTTCACCACATCCCAACCATTCCATATATTTATGTTGAGCCTGAAACTTACCCTCTTTCGCACTGTCATAAACATCCGTTACAACACGGTCCAACATATCAATGCGAATGCATAAATTTCCAAATACGGGATATCCGATTGAGCGGAGGAAATTACGATCCGCGGTCTTTGGATCAATTTGAACCGACACGCGACCGTCGGCGGGGCGAGGCATTGGCAGGTCGCGATCATTCCACAATCCCCATAGCAACGCACGCAAATTAATCGCGGCGGGTTTCACCAATTCAGGCATAAACACCAAAATCGGACCCATCTTTATTTTCTTTCTCCGAATACCCCCGCGTAATTCTGGCGTTAAATCAGGGATTAAATTTTCAATTTCACTGCGGTGGATCACACCCAAATTTTCGTATAATTGGTGCCCTATTCCCTTTGCAACGCCTTCCAACGGTGTGTCAGTTTCATCCATCAAATTGTAAAGCGGTGCCAATATGTCCTTCAAATGAGATTGCAACCACGTATTCACCGTGTCGTGAAGTTGCGTTTTTTGCGATTGATCAATCATATCGCTATCAATGATTTTGACGGATGGGTTCAACATATCTTGCCCTTTTTGGATCGAGGCCACAGGATCACCAGGAAGCGGATTTGTCTTATTATCCTGCCATGTGATTTGTCCGTCTTCGTGAAGGGTGAAACGTCCTGTTTCCGCACCAACATTATTCCAATTGATCATATCTTTTACTCTCTTCATTATTTCTGGTCGAAGGGCGCGTATCGCCGCATTCATTATTTTTTTGGCGCGTGATCCCTTATCGCCTAATAATTGATCGCCCGCGCGGAATTTTAATCCCTGCAAATGGCCAATCATCATTCCTTCAACAATGACAGTTCCATCACGTTTTACGCCTGCAAGCAAGTCTTTTTCACCATTAATTGCATCGGAAAAGATGTGATTTCGCCTATCAACAAAGCGTTTAATCAATGCCTGATGCAACGCATCCGATAATTTATCCTCTATCGCGCGCGCATGATTTTGCCAATTGGGCGCATTATCCATCCATTCTTGTTTATGAGTCAAATACGTCCATGTGCGAATATGGGCAAGGCGATTCATCAATGTATCAACATCGCCCTGATCGTTATCGAGCCTATTAATCCGCCCCTCCATCCAATCATGAGGGATAGCACCATGAGCCATAATCAAATCATAAATGCGTGCGGCAAATTCGTGGTGGTCATCCGATAACACCTTTCGGAAATCAGGAATTTGACACACATCCCACAGCAATTGAACCGCGGCAGGGTTTGTGGCCCGCGCCATCACATCATCGCGTGTCATCATGTCAGTCAAGGCGCGGTAATCGTCGGCCTCCCGCCCTCTTCTAAATTCTTCGCGGTCTGGTTTTGTGTCCAGTGATTTGAGCAGCATCTTTGGCGTATTAAAATTTAACTTTGAATTACGCCATGACATAATTTCTAATGGGTCAAATCGGTGATTTTCAATCGCCTCCACAACCATATCATCCAAATCGGGGATATTGCCTGTCACACCGAATGTTCCATCCATCATATGGCGCCCTGCCCGTCCTGCGATTTGCGCCAATTCATGCGTGTATAAATTGCGGGCGCGTTTTCCGTCATATTTGCGTGTTGCGGCGAAGGCTACATGGCGGATATCCATGTTCAATCCCATGCCAATGGCATCGGTTGCAATCACGTAATCAACCTCGCCCGATTGATACATATCCACCTGTGCATTGCGTGTGCGGGGGGATAATGCGCCCATGACAATCGCCGCCCCGCCCTTTTGTTTTTTAATTAAATCGGCAACGGCATAAACATCATCCATGGAAAAGGCAATGATGGCGGTTCGTTTCGGAAGCCGTGTTAATTTTTTAAACCCTGTATAGGTTAACGTCGACAAACGAGGCCTTGTTTCAAATATGATGTCTTTAATTAATCGTTTGAGCATCGGACGAATTGTATCCGATCCCATGAACATCGTTTCCTTTGATCCACGACAATGCAAAATACGATCGGTGAATATATGCCCTCTGTCTGGATCACCTGCCAATTGAACCTCGTCAATGGCCACAAAATCGAAATAATCAGACACTGGCATCGCCTCAACCGTGCAACAATAATACCGTGCCTGCGGGGGGATAATTTTTTCTTCACCAGTGATTAACGCGACAGAGGCCGCGCCATGCGTTGCAACTAATCGATCATAATTTTCTCGTGCAAGCAAACGCAATGGAAATCCAATCATGCCCTTATCATACCCCTGCATACGATTGAGGGCATACCATGTTTTCCCCGTGTTGGTCGGGCCAAGTATAGCGGTGATTTGGCCTAATGTCCTCATAGCCTTATCATAGTTTGATTTTTGAATAAAAAAAACCGGAACATGAGGGGTGTCCCGGTTTTAGTTTATATTTTCGGAATGTTTTTATTATTATAAAGCTTCCGAAAACAACTCTTGCGGACGAGGTATTTCCCTGACCAATGTCCCCTTTAACTTTTCCATCGCGCGTTGTTCCAACTGGCGGACACGTTCTTTGCTAATGCCTAATTGTTTACCCAAATCTTCTAATGTCACAACATCATAT
>JAUHXB010000292.1 GCA_030427215.1 Alphaproteobacteria bacterium
AATGAAGGCTCAGGGATCAAGAATTCGCGTAATCTCACAAAATATTGCCAATGCCAGCACGGCGGCAAACACGCCAAATGCAGAACCCTATCAACGCAAAACAATCGTGTTTAAAAATGTTTTGGATCGCGCATCAGGCGTTGATAAGGTTGAAACAGACCGCATTATTCAGGGCGAAGGAGAATTTAAGTTGAAATATCAACCAAGCCACCCTGGCGCAGATGAAAATGGCTATATCCGCTTACCCAAAATCAATACATTGATTGAATCAACAGATATGCGCGAAGCGCAAAGATCTTATGAAGCAAATTTGGGTATGATGCAAATTTCAAAGGGCATGCTGTCAAAAACAATTGGATTATTGGAACAATAAAGAAAAGTTTGGTATACTAGATCATGATGAATAACGTAATTGGACAACAAGCGGCAAATTTATACCAAAACACGGCGAAAATCGGCGCTGGTGTCGGAAGCTCAGCCCGCGACGATACAGTATCATTTGGCACAATGGTCAAGGCGGGATTAGAAAAAGTTGTCGACACACAGAAAAAATCAGAGGCCATGTCGGCCCAGGCCGTGACAGGCACCGCGAATATCACAGATGTCGTTCAGGCCGTGACCGAAGCCGAAGTCGTTGTCCAAACCGCCGTCGCCGTTCGTGACCGCGTTATTAACGCTTATCAAGAAATCATGAGAATGCCTGTATAGGTTTTTACAAACAACTTTCCTTAAGTTTCGCATTATAAGTATAGACATCACAGGAAAATTATCCTATGATATACAGTATTAAGCACCCAAAAACCGTTTGCTCTGTGCTGTTCATTTCTAATTAACAAAACCCTTAGTCTATTTAGTCTAAACACACAAAATCAATAGGTTAGGGCATATAAACTAAACTTAATAAACTTAAATAGACTTAAATTTCAACAATAATGCTTTGATTATTTATCTGCAACACCCCATAATCAGGTTATGGATGAAGCAGAAGTAATTAGCATGGCAAGACAGGCCATATGGATGGCTCTTGAAATAGGAACGCCCATTATGTTGATCGGGCTTATTGTTGGTTTTATTGTCGCAT
The DNA here is from genome assembly GCA_030427215.1 of Alphaproteobacteria bacterium. Classification (GTDB taxonomy): domain Bacteria; phylum Pseudomonadota; class Alphaproteobacteria; order Micavibrionales; family UBA1664; genus UBA1664. The sequence goes on from JAUHXB010000292.1 coordinate 1,082, forward strand.
TATTTCAGGCATTGACTCAAATTCAAGAAATGACATTGGCCTTTGTTCCGAAAATCATTGCGATTTTGGCAGCCATATTTGCACTCTTGCCAGCCTTTTCTATTAAAATGACCGAATATATGGAATTTTTATCAGATACGATTATTGCTGGTAATTTAGGCGGATAGGCACTATGGAATCGCTTATTGAACAATATGTTACAGATCAATTATTGATCTATATTCTTGTTTTTTGTCGGGTTGGAACGGTCATGATCATCATGCCCGGAATAGGCGACAGTTTTGTCTCGCCAAACGTTCGCCTTTTATTTGCCATAGCCTTTACAGTTATTGTTTCGCCTGTTGCATCGCAATTTTTACCAGAGGTCACAACAAACGGACAGCTTGTCGGCCTTATCATCAGCGAAATTGTGATTGGATTTT
>JAUHXB010000293.1 GCA_030427215.1 Alphaproteobacteria bacterium
CCAAAATATTCTGACCGCCGCCGATGGGGTTATTGCCAATAATGACAATCGTTTGGGCAAAACTCTCCGATCTCAAAAAGGTGAAGGTGATTCAATCATCGTTCATGGATTATGGGATGGTGAGGCGGAGGCCAGATGGGTTGGTGAACATATTGAACAATTACAACGTAAAGGCGTTAAGAATTCTCAAATGGCGGTATTGGTTCGCGCTGGGTTTCAAATGCGTGAATTTGAAGAACGCTTTATCACATTGAATGTCCCTTATCGTGTTGTTGGTGGCCCTCGGTTTTATGAACGATTGGAAATTCGTGATGCGTTGGCCTATTTCCGTGTGACCGCCCAACCCCATGATGATTTGGCGTTGGAACGCATTATCAATACGCCAAAACGCGGTTTGGGTAATTCCACCATTCAAAAACTGTATGATCATGCGCGGCATGTGGGCATATCCCTTTATGATGCAATCCTACATTTATGCGACAGTGACGAATTAAAACCGAAACAAAAACAAACGCTCATTGACCTGACATCCCGATTTGAACAATGGCGCGGAATAATTGATGAGATGAACCACCCTGAATTGGCTGACCTTATTTTAGAAGATAGCGGGTATCTGCCGATGTGGAAAGAAGACAAATCCGTTGAGGCACAAGGGCGCGTAGAAAATTTACGTGAATTGATTTCTGCAATGGCGGATTACGAATCGTTGGAACAATTTTTGGAACATGTCGCATTGGTCATGGATGCCCAAGAAGACCAATCATCGGAAAAGGTCACAATCATGACCCTGCACGGGGCCAAAGGATTGGAATTTGATTGTGTTTTCCTCACAGGGTGGGAAGAAGGATTATTCCCATCGCAACGCACCATGGATGAAAATGGATTAAAGGGGTTGGAGGAAGAGCGCCGCTTGGCCTATGTCGGTATTACACGTGCACGGGAACAAGCCTTTATCACGCATACGACCAATCGCCGAACCTATGGCAATTGGGTGAATAACATTCCATCACGATTTATTGCGGAATTACCAGAGGCGGTGATTGAATCGTCATCGGATATTCAGGCCAGGTCAACCCATTGGGACAGTTCAGGTCACGCCCCTGCCCCATCATTTCGCCGACATGAAAATGCATCTGGCCTGACATTGGGTGAGCGCGTCGTTCATGCCTCATTTGGCGAGGGAACAATTTTAAACATCGATGGCAATAAATTAGACATTAATTTCGATGCCCAAGGCCGAAAACGTGTTTTAGAGAGCTTTGTTGAAGCGGTTTGAGCACCGTAATATTAAGTTAGCCTTAATATTTAACATCTATAATTATAATATTAAGAATAAATTCGGGGGAACATTGTGTTTAATAATTTACAGAGGCTTTGCCTAATAGTTTTATCAACCATGGTTTTAACGTCATGCTTACCAGAAGATAGCAGCGTTGATGCGGTTGGTGTAGAAAGTGAACGTGTAGAGTCACTCTCAACCTATTACGCGCAAAGTTTTTCA
>JAUHXB010000053.1 GCA_030427215.1 Alphaproteobacteria bacterium
TGGAACATGGCTATAACCAGCAAGATGATATTATTAAATTGGCTCAAAATGAGGGTTTTACGAACATCTATGGCCGAAAAGATTATAATCAAAATGATAGAATTATTATAGTTAAAGCCATGTAAAAGTGAAAAATAATATAAAAAACGTCTTGTACGTCTTATTCAAATACGGAACGTTGGTTTTATCAGTTAGAAAATGCAACGTATCGATCATATGTGGAAATAAGATCGCGATACCTTGTTAAATTGTATGTTCCCTGTGTTTGGGGCATAAGGCTATGCAATTAAATTTGCATACCGATACGAATACTGTACGCTTAATGTACGTGTGGATAAGTTTGTGGACAATTGTGTAAATTGCGAAAGCATAAATATTAGTGAAGGGAACCTCTTAAATGAGACACAACGTCAAAAGATCATCGCGAAATCGCGGGCCTAATGGGAATAACAAAAAGAATGCACGCACGCGCGTTTATGAAAGCAATGGTCCGGAAACAAAAATTCGCGGAACTGCTTATCAAGTCACCGAAAAATATGAACTTTTAGCCAAAGATGCAGAAACATCTGGCAATACAGTGTTGGCTGAAAATTATCGTCAACATGCCGAACATTACCAACGTGTTATTAATAGTTTTGAAGCTGAAGCCGCCGCTGCTGTTGCCCAAAAGGAAGAAGATATCTCTATTGATGTATCGTCTGCTCCTATTAATGCACAACAACCGCAATCCGAAATGGCGATGGCATAACCACGTAATTTGCGTCTTGGTCTTATGGGATAATGAAGGTACACTAAACCCATGTTTAAAATAATTGGTTTTGCAATGGTTTTTGTCTGCACAATCGGCGGTCTGATTATGACCGCTGGTTTTGATAAGGCCATGAAATTGATTACAGGTGTTTTTATTCCCGCCCTTCCTGGTGAAACCGTGATTATTATGGGGTGTGCATTCGCCGCCTTTATCATAGGGAATTCGATGCATACGATTAAGGCGTCTATCGGTTATTTGAAAAAAATGCTGAACCCTGAGGCGTACAGCAAAGAAGACTATATGGAGCTGTTATCTCTTTTATTCGTTATTTTCAAAATGGCGAAAACAAAAGGGTGGTTGGCGTTGGAACAACATATCGAAAACCCTCATGAGAGTGAAATTTTCAAGGCCTTTCCAAACTTCCAAAAAAATCATCATGCCGAAGTGTTCTTGTGCGATTATCTTCGAATCATTTCATTGGGGAATGATAACCCTCATGAAATTGAGGCCTTGATGGATGAAGAAATTGAAACCATTAATACCGAAGAATTCCACCCTAATCACGCCGTTCAAACCATGGCGGACGGTATCCCGGCTCTTGGTATTGTGGCGGCGGTGTTGGGGGTTATTAAAACAATGGCGTCTATTTCCGAACCGCCTGAAGTTTTGGGTAAATTAATTGGGGGTGCGTTGGTTGGAACATTCCTTGGGGTGTGGCTGGCCTATACAATTTTTGGACCGATGGCGACGGCAATGGGTGCGCGTGCAGAAACCGAAGTTAAGTATTTTAAAGTGATGAAAGTCTCGGTTTTAGCTTATCTTCAAGGATGTGCGCCGCAGGTGTCAGTCGAATTTGGACGAAAAATTCTGCATCATGAAATTCAACCAACCTTTGCCGAAGTCGAAGAGGCTACAAATAACGCCCCGACATTTGGGTAGAGCAGGGGGAAGCCTAAATTATGGCCAATGCCGATAACGAAGAATTAAGACCCATTATCATCAAAAAGGTGAAAAAAGGCGGGCATGGTCACCATGGTGGCGCGTGGAAGGTTGCTTATGCCGATTTCGTGACGGCGATGATGGCGTTTTTTCTTCTTATGTGGTTGTTGGCGGTTTCTTCAGAAGAGCAAAAAAATGCAATTTCAAATTATTTTGATCCAACCCACCCAATGGTTTCCAGTGAATTAAGCGGATCAGGCGGAATATTAGGGGGCATGACCATGTCCCCTGAGGGGGCGCAAGTGTCGAATGTTCAGGACATTGCTGTTCCAACAACCCCCACGACTCCGAGATCTGGTATGGCGATGGGGGATCAAACGGACCAATTGGGAACATCTGATTATCGTGGCGACACTTATGACCCTGAAATTGATGGCCCACGTCCATCCGACACCGACCAATCATCATCCATCGATGAAGACGGCAATGATTTACAAGATGGAATAAATATCTTTGAAACAATCGAAGATATCCAACAGGCAGAATTGGAACAATTAGAAGCCGTGATTGAACAATTTGAAAACGAAGATTTTGAATCGATAAAAGATCAAATTATGGACGAGGTTACAAAATCTCCCGAATTAAATGACCTAAAAGACAATTTAATGGTTGATATCACGCCCGAAGGATTACGTATTCAAATCGTTGACAGCGAAGGGCGATCGATGTTTCCAAGTGGCAGCGCAAACATGTTTGATTTTATGGCGAAGCTCGTCGAAAAAGTCACTCAAATTATTATTCCACAAACAAATCAAATTTCTGTTCGTGGGCATACAGATGGTAAACCTTATCCCAAGGGCGCGACATATAATAACTGGAATCTATCATCTGATCGTGCGCTTGCATCACAAAAGGCAATGATTGATGCAGATTTATCGATTGACCGTGTTCAAAATGTAGTCGGCAAGGCGGATCGTGATCATCTTTTACCCGATGATCCTTTATCTCCTCGTAATCGCCGCATTTCAATTGTTTTACTGCGTGAAAAACTGAAAAATGCGGATGAAATTCGTGCCAAGGCAGCGCAGGCCATTCAAAAAGCGGCTGAACGTCGGGCAGCGGAACAGGAAGATCGCTCTGATATTCCAGAGCTTGATCAGGTGATCGATGGTTCAACATCTTTTAGTTTTGGTGAAGAGCCCCCTCTGACTGATGCGGTTGAAGAATTCGAAATTCCGATTGAGGATGACAATGACGTTGATATTGGCGGCGAGATTGAAGCCTTGCGTAATCGAGAAAATCAAAGACGTCAGTCGCCTGCGCTTTCTGCCCCTCCTGTCACGATCACGGATGATCAACAGGTTTTAGAATTTCCATGATGAAGAACCAGTATAAAAACAATGCTCATTACCGATACCGGCCTTCGACGGCACATGCTTGTTCGGGTAACCCATTCCATATTTTCAACATCACGGTGTGGATCCCCCGAATAAATCGGGGGGTGACAATAAGGCTATTTTCCTTGCTGTTCCTCGCAATGACTTTTGTTGGTTTTAGTGCCTCCGCCCAAGATTTTCGTCCTTCACCTGAAATTGCAACAGGTGTTCAAAAGGTTTCAAAGGCCACAGGCGATGATTTTATGATAGCCACCGCCAACCCTTTGGCGACACAGGCAGGATACGAAATTTTAAAAAAAGGTGGTACGGCTGCCGATGCCGCCATCACGGCACAACTTGTTTTGGGATTGGTTGAACCACAATCATCGGGGTTGGGGGGCGGTGCATTTGCCCTTTATTATGATGCAAAAATTAATCAACTGTCATCGTGGGATGGGCGGGAAACCGCGCCTCATTCCGCTACGTCTGACATGTTTTTGAATGATCAGGGGCAACCCATTCTATTTTGGGATGCGGTGGTCGGTCCGCAATCGATTGGTGTCCCCGGAACTCCAAAATTATTGGAGACATTGCATCACCAATTCGGCCAAGCTTTGTGGGCTGATTTATTTGAGGTGCCCATTGATATTGCTGAACGCGGATTCAAAATATCGCCGCGCCTGAAAAAAATGATTGATGCGGATAAAGGAAAATTAGATCGATATGATACCGCGCGTGATTATTTTTATAATCATGATGGTATTTTGAAAAATACCGATTATGCCGCAACATTGGGGTTATTTAAAAAACTCGGCGCATCCGTTTTTTATAATGCCGATGTGATTGGCGGACAGATTATAACAGCAACAAACGGCCGTATTAACGCCGATGATTTGAAAAAATACCGTGTTATTAAACGTGCCCCTGTGTGTGGAAAATACAGAGATTATAAAATTTGTTCAATGGGGGAACCGTCATCAGGTGGGCTAACCATTTTGCAGGCACTCAAAATCTTAGAGCCGTTTGAATTAAAGCATAATGATGCGCAAACCATACACCGTATTGCCGAGGCATCCAAAATGGCTTTTGCCGACCGTAACATGTATATGACTGATCCTGATTTTGTTGAAACACCCGGTACGGCGTTACTGAACGTCGATTATATTGATAAACGCCGCGCTTTAATGAACGATAAGGCGCAATCATACAGTGCAGGTGATATCAAAGACATTTTCACGGCACAGGTTAATCAGGTGGAGGAGGGGACAACGCATATCGTCGCCGTTGATAAACATGGCAATGCCATATCGATGACCAGCACGATTGAAAGCGCATTTGGATCAAAAATCATGACGAATGGTTTTTTATTGAATAATGAAATCACTGATTTTTCATTTATGCCTGAACAAGATGGAAAGGCGGTCGCCAATCGAATCGAACCAGGAAAACGACCACGCTCATCCATGGCCCCGACAATTGTATTTGATAAAGATGGAGAGCCAATTTTGCTGATCGGATCGGCGGGGGGAAGCCGCATTATTGGATATGTCCTTCATCGCCTCATTGCGATTTTGGATTGGGATATGGATGTTGCACAGGCCTTGGCAATGTCTTCAATTTTGGATCGTGGAAACGGATTGGAAAGTGAAATTGAATTGCCATCTTTACTCTCGCAAAAAGGGCATGATGTTCAAGTTAAAGAGCTGGGCAGTGGCCTTACCGCAATTCAGATCACAAACGGTGTTATGGTTGGCGCCGCCGACCCGAGACGCGAGGGATTGGCAATGGGGGAATGAAATCTTTTGGTTTTTATATTGAATTAATGTAGTTAACCCACCGTGGTATCTTAACTCTCAGCCAAGCTTTTCCCTGCAGATTTTAAATCTTTAAACGCTTCATCCAAACGCTTGATCATCGCTTCCTCGCCTTTGCGCAACCACGCACGCGGGTCATATTGTTTTTTGTATGGGGTGCTGGAATCTGGATCAATTTGATGTTTAAAGGCAACGGCGTTGGCCTCAACATAATCGCCAACCCCTTTGGCGAAGGCGAATTGTGTGTCTGTGTCGATATTCATCTTAAATACACCGTACCCTAAGGCTTCCTCAATTTTGGCCTTATCTGACCCAGACCCACCATGAAAAACGAGGTCGTACGGATTTTTATCAAGGCCATGCGTTTTTTCTAAAAGCTCTTGCGAGTTCTTTAAAATCTCTGGTCGCAATTGAACATTCCCGGGTTTGTAAACGCCGTGAACATTCCCAAATGAGGCCGCCAATGAAAAATGCCCAATGGGGGCGAGCAATTCAAACGCCTGCAGGCAATCCGTGGGTTGGGTGTAGAGTTTGTCATTGTCGATCTCGTCCGACCCAACACCGTCTTCTTCACCGCCTGTGACGCCCAATTCAATTTCAATGGACATTTCCATGGCGTTCGCAATTTCAAGCAATCGCGCAGATTCCGACAAATTGTAATCAATAGGTTCAGCTGATAAATCCACCATGTGGGATGTATATAACGGTTTTCCTGTCATTTCGTAAAAGGCTTGACCTTGCGCCAATAACTCCTCTACCCAAGGGATCAATTTTTTGTCCGCGTGATCGGTGTGCAGGACAACGCATATCCCGTAATGTTCTGCCATTAAATGCACATGTTGGGCAAATGTTATGGCGCCCAAAACCTTGGCGTCAAATGTGTCTTCCAGCCCTTTTCCTGCGAAAAATTGAGCGCCACCGTTTGAAACCTGTAAAATAACATCAGATTTATTTTTTGCCGCGGCCTCCATCACCGCATTGGCGGAATTGGTGCCGATCACATTTACGGCGGGCAGGGCGTATCCGCCATCCTTGCAGGCCTGAATTAATGTTAAATAATCATCGCCATACACAACGCCGGGGGCTAATTTTTCAGTCATTTTATGCTTTCTTTTGATTTGTATTAAGCAGCCTTATCTTTTAATCCCAAAATTTGTGGTTTTGCCGTGAAATTTGCCGCGCGTTCAATGCCGCGTGCAACATTTAAAACCGTTTCTTCGTCCCATGCTTTACCGATGATTTGCAACCCTAATGGTAAGCCTTTGCTATCCAATCCTGCAGGAACACTCATTCCTGGTAATCCCGCTAATGATGTTGGAACAGTGAACACATCGTTTAAATACATCTTAATCGGGTCGTCTTCGTTTTCACCAAGGGCAAAGGCTGAACTTGGAGCCGTTGGCGTCAATAACGCGTCAACCTGTTCAAACGCATTATCAAAATCTTGTGTGATCAAACGGCGAATTTTTTGCGCTTTTAAATAATAGGCATCATAATAGCCTGCGGATAAAACATACGTACCAATCATGATACGGCGTTGGACTTCTTTACCAAATCCAGTCGCGCGTGTTAATTCATAAAGGTCACGCAAATCATCACCTGTTTCGCGCAGACCATAACGGATTCCATCATATCGTGCCAAATTCGATGAACATTCGGCAGGGGCGATAATGTAATAAGTTGGCAAGGCGTATTGTGTATGGGGCAGTGACACATCAACAATTTCTGCACCTTGATTTTTTAACCATTCCATCCCTTGTGACCAGATTTTTTCAATTTCCTCTGGCATGCCATCAACGCGATATTCCTTTGGAATACCGATTTTTTTACCTTTGAGGTCACCTTCAAGAGCTTTTGTGAAATCAGGCACTTCGCGTGTTGATGATGTTGAATCACGTCCGTCATGCCCACACATTGTATTGAGCATAATTGCGCAATCTTCAACCGTACGCGCCATTGCGCCCGCTTGATCCAATGAAGATGCGAATGCCACTACCCCCCATCGTGAACATCGCCCATAGGTTGGTTTAATCCCGCATATTCCTGTAAAGGCCGCGGGTTGACGAATTGATCCGCCTGTATCTGTACCCGTTGCACCCAAACATAAACGCGCAGCCAATGCGGCGGATGATCCTCCTGATGATCCCCCGGGGGCCAAATCTTTACCGCTATCATCTTTCCAAGGGTTGATGACGTTTCCAAAATAGGATGTTGTGTTGGCAGATCCCATCGCAAATTCGTCGAGGTTTAATTTACCCAACATTGTGCATCCCGCATCCCATAATTTGCCTGACACGGTTGATTCATATTGTGGAATAAATCCTTCCAAAATATGTGATGCCGCCGTTGTTTGCGTGCCATCGGTACAAAATAAATCTTTCATTCCAATTGGAATACCATCCAAGGCCAAGTTTGTGCCATTGGCGTAACGTACATCCGCGGCCTCGGCCTGTTTTAATGCGATCTCTGGTGTTTCGGTGATAAAACAATTCAAATCACGCGCATTTTCCATGGCGGTGATGTGCGCAGTTGTTAATTCGGTTGCGCTAAACTCTTTATTTTTTAATCCATCGAGCGCAGATGCGATTGTGAGGTCAGTTAAGTTTGTCATTTTTTATTATTCTTTCTTATTCAACCACTTTTGGAACGCCGAAAAATCCTTCTTCGGATTCTGGTGCATTGGCGAGGACTTTGTCACGGCATTCACCGTCGGTGATTTCGTCTTTGCGTAAGGGCAGAGTGGATCTTGCGACATTTGATAACGGTTCGACATTATCGGTATCGACTTCACTCAATTGTTCAATAAAACCAACTATGTTATTCATTTTCGGTAA
>JAUHXB010000054.1 GCA_030427215.1 Alphaproteobacteria bacterium
ATCGCATATAAAATACGGCGGTGAACAGGTTTCAAGCCATCACGCGCATCAGGGAGCGCACGAGAGACAATCACGCTCATCGCGTAATCGAGGTAAGATTTTTTCATCTCGTCTTCAAGATAAATTGTCGGGAATTGTTCACCTGTTGGTGGTGTTTGGTTTTCTGTTTCGTCGGTCATTTATAATCCTTAAATTTTAATGCCTTAATATACCCTCATGGGGCATCCAACACAAAGGATTTAGAGGGTTTTATACACAAGTGATGACAATAAAAAAACCGCCAATAAAGGCGGTTTTAAAATTCCTGTCATACTGAGTGAAACGAAGGATCTAATATCAAAAAAGATCCCTCACATATGTTCGGGATGACACATTATTTTTTAGTTAGACATTTTGTCTTCCATATCGTTCATCATTTCTTCTGCTTCGCCTGCTGCTGGCTCGATTGCGTCTTCGTTAATCGCGTTCATCTCTTCAACGGCTGCTTGATAAGCTTCATTTGCTGTCGCCTCGGCGTCTGCGGCCAAGTCTTGTGTAGTTGCAGTCACGTTATCCATACCTGTTTCAACGGCATCAGCAACATCAGGAGCATATTGTTCCGTTGTTTCAGAAAAGCTTGAGATCATATTCTCGGCATTATCGCCTTGCTCTTGTGTCATAATTCCAAAACCAACCAACGCAACAACAGCCACACCAGCAACAGTCAAAATCATTTTTGTATTCATTTTATTCTCCTAAAATAAGTTATGTTTTCATATATTACAAAAACAACACAAAAGTCAAATTTTTTATGCACGCCCGATTGAATAATAGGTAATCCCATGATTTTCAAGGTCTTTTGGATCATAAATATTGCGCCCATCAAAAATAACGGGGGTTTTTAACCGTGCTTTAATCTTGGCAAAATCAACCGCGCGGAAATTTTTCCATTCTGTCACGATAATCAAAGCATCCGCACCGTCTAAGGCATCTTTATGATGATCAGCATAAGCCAAATCATCGCGATCCCCATAAATACGGTGACATTCATCCATGGCCTCTGGGTCATAGGCCTGCACTTTTGCGCCCGTTTTCCAAAGTTCTTCCATTATCACACGAGATGGCGCCTCGCGCATATCATCTGTATTGGGCTTAAACGCTAACCCCCACAGGGCAAATGTTTTACCAGAAAGATCATCCCCAAAATGCGATTTTATTTTATCAACCAAAACATGTTTTTGCGCCTCATTGACGCTTTCTACCGCTTCAATAATTTTTGCAGGGAACCCGTGCGATTTTGCCGTTGAGGCCAATGCCTTCACATCCTTTGGAAAACAAGACCCACCATACCCCACCCCAGGGTAAATAAAATGATATCCAATGCGTTCGTCCGATCCGATTCCACGGCGAACATTTTCGATATCGGCCCCCACACGTTCGGCAATATTTGCCATTTCATTCATGAATGAAATCTTGGTGGCCAACATCGCATTAGCGGCGTATTTTGTTAATTCAGCCGATCGTATATCCATCTTAACCAAACGGTCATTACGGCGATTAAAAGGGGCATAAATTTCTTCGAGCAATTCTTCGGCTCGTGGATGATCAAACCCAATGACAATACGGTCTGGTTTTTCAAAATCATTTATCGCTGCCCCCTCCTTTAAAAATTCAGGGTTGGATGCCACATAAAAAGGAATATCCGCGCCGCGATCTTTAAGGGCTTTTTGAATTGTTTCCCGAACGATATCCGCGCTGCCCACCGGAACAGTTGATTTTGTAATGACCAGTTTTTCACCCGACATGTTGTCACCAACCGTATTCGCAACAGCCTTCACCGCAGATAAATCCGCCGACCCATCATCATCTGGCGGCGTTCCAACGGCGATAAAAATCACATCCGCAAATTCTATTGCCGCTTTTGCATCCGTGGTAAAATCAATGCGCTCTTCGGCTAAGTTTGTTTTGATTTTACTCTCCAACCCAGGTTCATAAATGGGAATAATACCGCTTTTTAAGCCATCGATTTTGGCTTGATCCAAATCAACACATAAAACATCATGCCCAACATCCGCCAAACACGCCCCCGTCACAAGCCCGACATAGCCGGATCCAAATATCGTTAATTTCATGACTCAGGATTTTAATGCAAACGCGAAAACTGTCACCTCTTTTTATAAAACAGATAAAATCAAACATTTTGTTGACGAAATATTTACTTAGAGCGCGTAAAATTAAGAGAAATTAAGGAGATATATTATGCCATTGGATGTCGGCGTTCAAGACAAAGCAAAAACAGCATTTATTAGTGCTTCATCTGTAACAAACTTAAAGCCAGAAAATTTGTTAAATTTTATTGCAGAAGGTAAAATCGCAATAGATCCAACTGTGCCAACCTCAGTTGTAGAAGCGCGAAAAGGAAACGCCATTGGCTTAACTATTGGTAATGGCCCACGCCGTGTTTCAATGATCATAGAAAACATGACAATGAAAGAATGGGAAAAGATTAGAGGTGATATTATTTCATCTAAAAGTAAAAAACGTACTGTCGACATAGCCTTTAGAAGATAGCTATTTCAACCAAACCGCCTTACTCTCTCAACCATGGCAAAAAAACCATTTCGACGGTTGGGGGATATGTGATCGAATAATCCCAAATCACTGAAAATCTTATCCATATCAATGGATTGAATGTCATTTAAGGAATGCCCATCATAGGTTATAACAACGAGGGCAATCAACCCGCGAACAATATGGGCATCGCTGTCCGCCCTAATACTTAAACGCCCATTATCATCGTTTAAAACCATCCACACTTGTGATGTGCACCCTTTAACAAGGTTGATCTCCGTTTTTTGATCATCAGGAAATGCAGGCAATTTCCGCCCCAAATCAATGATATAGGCGTAACGATCCTCCCAATCATCAAGGATCGCAAAGGTGTCTTGAACTTCACTAAGATTCGGCAATTCATTCATCTTAACGAAATATTGATGTTTTCACGCGCAAAGTAAAGGGGAGGAAAGAATAAATATGCCCCCTTGCCATGATGGCTCGGGCTTGGCAACATAAAGGATAAGATTCACAAACTAGGTTAATATCCATGAGTAAAGACGAAGACAACAAAGACGGCGATAACAAAAACACACTCTACTGTTCCTTTTGCGGGAAAAGCCAACATGAGGTGAGGAAGCTGATCGCTGGACCAAATGTATTCATTTGTAATGAATGTGTTGAGTTGTGTATGGATATCATCCGTGAGGAAGATAAAACGCAATTGGCCTCATCCGAAGATGGCGCAATTCCAACACCATCCGAAATTCGTGAGGTTTTGGACGATTACGCCATTGGGCAGGATGATGCAAAAAAGGTTTTATCCGTTGCGGTTCACAACCACTATAAACGTCTTGAACATGGTGCCAAAGGATCAGATGTTGAATTGGCCAAATCAAATATCTTGCTGGTTGGACCAACGGGTTGTGGTAAGACATTGCTTGCCGAAACATTGGCGAAAACATTTGATGTTCCATTCACAATGGCGGATGCCACAACATTGACCGAGGCGGGTTATGTTGGTGAGGATGTTGAAAACATTGTTCTAAAATTATTACAAGCCGCGGATTACAACGTTGAAAAAGCGGAGCGTGGAATTGTTTATATTGACGAGATTGATAAAATCTCACGCAAATCTGATAACCCATCCATTACAAGGGATGTCAGTGGGGAAGGCGTTCAACAAGCCTTGTTGAAATTAATCGAGGGAACGGTTGCATCCGTACCACCACAAGGCGGACGTAAACACCCTCAACAAGAATTTTTGCAGGTTGATACGCGTAATATCCTGTTTATTTGTGGTGGATCCTTTGCCGGTATTGATAAAATCATTTCACAACGTGGACGCGGTACATCAATTGGATTTGGAGCGGACGTTCGCGGACCAGAAACACGTGGTGTTGGTGAATTGCTGTCCATTTTGGAAACAGAAGATTTGCTTAAATTCGGACTTATTCCTGAATTTGTTGGGCGCTTACCTGTGCTTGCAACCTTACGTGATTTGGATGCCGATGCGTTGGTCCAAATTTTGACAGAGCCTAAAAACTCACTGGTGAAGCAATATACGAAATTGTTTGAGCTTGAGGATGTAAAACTAACCTTCAAACCAGAAGCGTTAAAAGCAATTGCGGAGAAGGCGATTGAACGCAAAACTGGTGCGCGTGGGCTTCGCTCTATCATTGAAAACATGTTGCTAACAACTATGTATGAAGTACCCGACATGGACGATGTGACAGAGGTCGTCATTACGGCGGATGTTGTGAACAAAGACGATGTTGAACCTACATATGTCCGCGAAGGCAAAAAGAAAAAAGCCGCTAAAAAAGAAAAAGCAGCAAGCTAGCATTGAGCTACGCTAACTATTATTCTGATAAAACCAGTGATATCGATGATCGCTGGTTTTTCTTTACCCAAATACAATTTGATTGGATTTTAGAACGGTTAAAGGTACATTATGCACCTGATGATATGTTCTCTGTGATGGATTTGGGATGCGGCACAGGGCGATTACTATCATTAATTGCGGATGCATTCCCTAATGCTAAGCTAAACGGTGTTGATGGCACGCCCGAAATGGTTAAAACATCAATAAACCGATTGAGTAATAACGCAACCATCACGCAAGCCAATTTGAACAATTACGTACCCGATCAATCTTATGATGTTGTGATCTCAACAACGGTGATGCATCACTTAGATGATCCTCACGCGCATTTGCGCATGGTTGGGGATATGGCGAACGCCCATGCCTTTATATCGGAATTTGCAATTGATACGCTTACCCTTAAATTGGCGAATATATGGTGGGGGTTAACCCAAAAAAGCCATAAACAAGCATGGCCATCAAAATCATTTCAAATAATGATACGAAATAATGGCCTCACCATTTCTGATAAGACCATCCTCAATCCAGATCATTTCTGGCAATTACAGATTTATGATTTGACACAATGCAATATAAACAATATATGTCATTAATGAATTTAGATGATGACGCAATATTCATGCTTGGCTTTAATTGGTTTTATTCAAGCATCAAAAAATATTCGGATATAGACGATATTGGCTATAGTTATATAGCCAAAAAAGGCGGCAAAGTTGCAAAAACCCTGTCTGAATATTTTGCGATTAACGGACAAGATAAAATTCCAACATCATTACTCTATCAAACAATAGAAATTACTGACCAATTTTTGAACACTGGATATTTTGATATAGATAAATCAAATGAAATTATTGTGACAATTGAACAAAATATTCTTCCGACTATTGCAGAAATGTTTAAGCAAGAACATGATGAAAGCCAAGGTAATGACGATGAAATGCCTTTGGTTTTATTTGTTTTTGGTTATGCGAAGATGATGCTTAAGGGGTTAAAAAAAATTAATAACATTTCTGATTACCCAACACGCAATAATCGCTTGAATTTGCTAAGGGAGAGTATAGGTAAAAAGCCTAAAGCCTTTCCTGCACAAAAAAACACCCCATGATTTCTCATAGGGTGCTTTTAAAAAACTTAGTTAGACTATCTTACTTGCCCTTAACGGTCGTTAAGTAAGACACAAGCAGTAATCCAAGAAAAACGCTTGTTGTGTATGACAGGTAAACACCTGTTAACAGCACGATCACGCTTAATGTATCACCTGATAATTTCTTGTGGTGAACAATTGATCCACCGCTGAACAAAACAAATAATGTTCCGATGATTGTTGAAATTCCGACACCGCCAAAGATGCCACCAATCACATCACCACCGACGCCTACTGCGCTCAATACGTGGCCTGTTAATGTTGTTAAACCCAACACGATGATGGACATTCCAACAAAGAACCAGATTGATCCCATAATATCGTGTGTTTTTGTAATATCAGTCATTTTATGTAACATGAGTATTGCCTCCTATAAAGTTACTTTTATCGAGGTTATAAAAAACCTAACCCCATAATATTATTATACTATGAAAACGATGGTTTTCCGCGACTTTTTGACAAGAACTTGTGTTGCAGAACGTCCGTAAAATTGGATATATATTAATATTTTCATTATTTATCAATAATTTATGAGATTGAAACTTAAATGCTGCACACGCAATGACGCGGCGCAATAAAAACATTGAGATAAAACATAAAATTTTACCTATTATATAAATATTAATGCTTTTTCTCTATATTTATAACATGAGTATTGAAATTGAAATCGTTGCATTCATCGCATCAAGCCTAGGAGTTGGAGGATGTATTCCCCAAATTTATAAAATAATAAAAACTCAAGAAACAAAGGCCATATCGTATGGAAAGTACGTTATGTGTGCCATATCTAGTTTCTTGTGGGTTTATTATGGATCAATGGTTGGAACATATTCAATAATGTTTTGGAACTCATTCTCAATTATAATGGCAATTACCGTTATTATATTGAAATATAAAGAAGAGTTAAAAATAAAACCCATCAAAGCGACGGGTTCTAATGCTGCTTACATGATCGACAGTTAATCGCTTGTCCCTGTTCCAAGGAAGTTTGAAAAATCAAACCCGCCTTTTTGGCTATCATCTGGCGTGTTCATTTCATCTTCGACTTTTGCCTGAGATTTAGGAAGTTCTTTTCCTTCCTTTTCCCACTTCTTACGGGCCTTTTGAACCATGGCATCAAATTCATCAAATTTACACAAACCCAAATCAATCGGGGATGCGGCCTTAATATTCATCATATCAGCATGTGTGCGTGTTCTGATTTTTTCAATTGTGTTTTTCGTTGTTCCAATTAATTTCACGATATTTGCGTCTGTCAATTCTGGATGATGTTTCAACAACCACGCAATCGCATTTGGTTTATCACCGCGTTTGGACACAGGTGTATAACGCGGGCCCTTTGATCGTGCCATTGGTTGAGGTAAATCAGATTTCATAATTTGAAGGGTTGCATTTGAATCCGCCTCGCACCGTTCAATTTCTTCCTTTGTCAAAAGGCGGAAATGAATTGGGCTTTCGGCTGGCAATCTGTACCCTTCTTGGTCTGCCAATGTTTGAACCTCCAAATTATGAAGGCCACAAAATTCGGCAATTTGTGGGAATGTTAGCGACGTGTTTTCAACCAACCATAATGCGGTCTGCCTTGGTTTTGCAACGTAATTATTAGTCATGGCTATAATCTCTCCTTAAATAAATTCTTATATCGTTGTAAGGATTTTTAAGCCCCTACACCGCGATGTCAAAGTTTGTCTTTAATATCGGGAATATCAAATGTTATAGTGCATGACGGACAAAAAAGAAAGGAAATAATGATGTTTGACGAAGAAGGCCGCAAAATTGATTTCGGACAACAAATAGGGATGGATTTAACAGGCATGAGCGTGGATGAGCTAGAAAACTATATCATCAATCTTAAATCCGAAATTAACCGTGTTGAAGATACGAAAAAAGCGTTGAAAAATCATAACGCCGCGGCAGATGCGTTGTTTAAGTAAGCTTAATAAAGCTTTGGGCTTTTCCCTTTTAATATGGCTCTGGCTTCTGCTAATGGAATACCATCGCGTTTTGACATTTTCTTTGCTGCGTTTTTAAAAGCCCTAGTTGTTGCCTTTGCTTTTGCTTTACGACGTTTCTCGCCTTTTGACTCGAAAGCTTGCTCTGC
>JAUHXB010000055.1 GCA_030427215.1 Alphaproteobacteria bacterium
TTTTGTCACTTTCATTATTAAACCACGAAGTCTCTAGTCTCAATCATATTGCGAGCGAGTAACATAAGCGCGAACATCCATGAAAAACGACCTATCTACACTAAACATCCCTTAAACTTTCAACACTTCCTAATTGCCGGATGGCGTTTACGGTTGAGGGGTTGAGCTTGTGCGTGCCTTTTAATTCTATTTCGATATTTTCATTATCATTCAATGGCAAGATAAGGTGAATAGTGGCGTTACCGCCCGCCCCTTCCGCATTGAGCAGGTCTTTTAATTGAGGGAGCGATTGCGTGTCATTCAATGTGATCAGGCTCAATCGTGCCTTATCTTTCACCGCATCATCCAACAATGTTATGGATTGCCCCAACATACGAATATTTTCGTCATCCTTTTGTTGAATTTCCAAATCAATAAGCAAATTTGTGCCTGGTTCCAACAAATCTTGTTTTAACGCCAGTAATTCAGAAAAAATCATGATTTCTTGCACACCTGTGGGGTCTGACACTTGTAAAAATGCGAATTTATTGCCTGATTTTGCCACGCGAACTTGTTTTTTAATCAGCACACCCGCGATTTTTGATTTGATAAAGGATGTGTTTTGCAATCTCTCCTCAATTTGTCCCAATGGCAAAACGCCGAGCCGCACTAACATTTCCATCCGTTGATCCAATGGGTGAGCAGACAAATAAAACCCAACGGCCTTAAATTCATGAGCCAATTTATCCAATTCCTGCCATTCATGGATGGACTCTATTGGTGGGCGCGGTTGTGATGCCGCCTGATCCCCACCAAACAATCCTCCCTGCCCGCTATCCTTATCCGCAAATACATTTTGGGAATATCTAAGCAAAGCCTCCGCATTGTCAAATAATGTCGCGCGGTTAATATTGAGGGGTTCAAACGCCCCTGCCGCAGCCAGTCCCTGAACTTGGCGTTTATTCAATGATTTCGGTGAAACACGCTCGGCAAAATCATACACATCCTTGAACGCGCCATTATCATCGCGCTCAGCAACAACGACATCCATAGCCCCTTCACCCACGCCTTTCAGTGCAGATAATGCATAACGAACGGCATTATCCTCAACCTTAAAATCAGATAAAGATTTATTAATATCTGGCAGCAAAAGTGGGATATCCATCGCATCACAATCTTGTTTAAAGATCGATAATTTATCCGTATTTCCCTTATCCAATGACATAGATGCGGCCATAAATTCCACAGGGTAATTCGCCTTTAACCACGCGGTTTGATAGGCAATCAGGGCATAAGCCGCGGCGTGAGATTTATTAAACCCGTACCCTGCAAATTTTGCGATTTGATCAAAAATTTCATTTGATTGTTGCTCAGGGATTTTATTATGTTCGGTTGCACCATCGACAAACATTTTTCGTTGTTTGTCCATTTCAGCCTGAATCTTTTTACCCATGGCACGGCGAAGCAAATCCGCACCGCCAAGTGTATAACCCGATAATAACTGAGCCGCCTGCATCACTTGTTCCTGATAAATCATAATCCCGAATGTTTCGGTTAAGATTGGCTCTAATTTGGGATGCATATAGTCAGGGTCTTCGGCGCCTGCCTTAATTTTATTATATTTTGGAATATTTTCCATTGGACCAGGACGATAGAGCGATACAAGCGCGATGATATCTTCAAACCTGTCTGGCTTCATACCAGATAGCGTTGAACGCATTCCCGTGGATTCCAATTGAAACACACCAACAGTTTGCCCCGATGCAATCAGATCATATGTTTTTTCATCATCCAGAGGAATTTTGAGGATATCGATTGATTTATCAGGAATGAATTTCAGCGCGCGTTGAATAACAGTTAATGTTTTCAATCCCAAGAAATCAAATTTCACCAACCCCGCCTGTTCAACATATTTCATGTTGAATTGGGTTACAGGCATAGGGGATCGCGAATCACGATAAAGCGGAACCAATTCATGCAACGGTCGATCCCCAATCACCAATCCCGCGGCGTGAGTTGAGGCATGGCGATATAACCCTTCCAATTCCAACGCAATTTCAATCAGACGTTGCGATGTTTCATCCTTGCGAATTTCATTTCGTAAATCGGCATCGGCATTTAATGCCTCTTGCAACGTCATCGGCGCTGCGGGGTTGTTCGGGATCATTTTTGCAATGCGATCCACCTGCCCATACGACATTTGTAAAACACGTCCAACATCACGCACAACCGCCCTCGCCTGCAATTTACCAAAGGTGATAATTTGCGCCACACGGTCACGACCATATTTGTCTTGCACGTACGATATAACTTCATCACGCCGATCCTGACAAAAATCAACATCAAAATCAGGCATGGAAACACGTTCAGGATTAAGGAAACGTTCAAACAGTAAATTAAATTCCAGCGGATCAAGATCCGTGATTTTTAATGACCATGCAACAACAGACCCCGCCCCCGATCCACGGCCAGGACCAACAGGAATATCGTGATCTTTCGCCCATTGGATGAAATCGGCAACAATCAAAAAATATCCCGGAAATCCCATTTGGATAATTGTATTCAATTCAAATTCAAGACGATCCCAATATGGTTTGGCGATGGCTTCGTCCTCAAACCCATCGACAAAATTCTTCAAACGCCATTTTAAACCCTCTTCCGCCATATGGCGTAATTCTTCAACTTCTGATCGCCCTGCACCTGTGTCAAAAGGCGGCAGGATGGGATCAACAACTTGTAATAAATAAGAACATCGCTGCGCAATTTTGACCGTATTTTCGATGGCTTCGGGTAAATCCTCAAACAACCTGATCATTTCATCAGATGATTTTAAATAATGATCGGGCGTCACCTTGCGCCGATTATCTTCGGATACATATCGCCCCTCGGCAATGCACAATAATGCGTCATGCGCCGCATACATTTTACGGTTCACAAAATAACAATCATTCGTCGCGATAAGTGGAATATTATGTTTGTAAGCCAGATCAATGAGCGCGCTTTCAATTTGTGCCTCTTCCCGCATGCCGTGGCGTTGAATTTCAATATAAAGGCGATCACCAAAGGCCTTGTGCAGTTTTTTACATGCCTTTTCCGCATCTTTGGCTTGGTTGTGCAGTAGATATTGAGAGATTGGTCCGTTTAATCCACCTGACAAACAAATCAAGCCTTCGTGAAATTGTTCCAATTCCCCCCAAGACACAAACGGTTTATGAGCATCCTCTGTTTCCATGTACGCATCGGATACAAGGCGCGATAAGTTTTGATACCCTATTTCATTTTGACACAATAAAACAAGTTCATGACCTTCATGCCCTAAACGAATTTGACATCCAATGATGGGTTGAACGCCCGCCTTTTGCGCAGCCAACGAGAATTCCAACGCGCCAAACATATTATTTGTATCTGTGACCGCCACGGCCGCATGGCCCAGATGGGATATATTTTGAATTAAATCTGGGATTTTAATCGCCCCTTCCGCCAAAGAATAAGCGGAATGAAGATGCAAATGAATAAATTGTTGCGCTGGCATAGATTAAGTTTTAGACGACAACAATACAGAAATAAAGGATATCTAACGTTTAATCTTCAGATATTTCATCCATTTTAACCGGAGCGCACGGCATAATTGTAGAAATGGCATGTTTGTAGATAAGTTGTATCTGGCCTTCACGTTTAAGAAGCAACGAAAAATTATCAAACCATGTGATAGCCCCCTGCAACTTCACCCCATTCATTAAAAACACGGTCACGGTTACCTTTTGCTTACGCACATTATTCAGGAAAACATCCTGTAAGCTATGATTTTTTTCTGACATCCCTCAAACTCTTTATATAATACAAAGAACACTATTAACTATAGTCTTAATTTAAAATACACATCAGAACAAGTAAAAAGCAATTTTAATTAAAATAATCTCACTGGAAACGAAAAAAGGCTTTCAATATCGCGAATATTTTTATTTTTGGCCATAATAAGCAGGATATCACCTGGTTTTATAATTGTTTTTGCATTTGGAACAGTGAATTCATTTGCATTCTGTTCAAAAACGGCAATAATTTTGGTTTCTTTCCCTAATTTTACCTCTGATAATGGCAGATTAGTCACATGACATTCCGCGGTCACTTGCGCTTCGATAATATCGATCCCAATATCCCGAATGGATTGGACCGATTGGATATGAGTGTGATGCAAACTTTGCAAGATTTTGGAAATTGTAACGGAGCCGGGACTGACAATTGCATCAATCAGGCGTTCTGGCAATAATTGCGAATAAAGAGGGTTGTTATTAAGTGATATGGCATAGCCTGCACCCATTTTTTTCGCCAAGACACCAGATAAAATATTGGATTCATTATCATCCATAACACTGATAAAAACAGATGCCTTTGCAACATTGGCCTCTTTCAAAATCTCTGCATCTAAGGCCGATCCATTTAAAACCAAAACATTTTTGAATTTTTGGTTCATCATTCGCGCTCTGGTTACGTCTCTTTCAACCATAATAAGGTTACTTCGTTTGAAACGATCACTTTCAACAATGGCCTGACACACCGATTCACCAACCGCACCACCGCCACAAACAACGATATTTCCACCATAAATATTATTTTTATTTCCAAATTGGGATAGAATTTCCATTAAATTGGTTCTTGGGCAAACAACATAGACCTCGTCATGATCCTGAATCATCGTATTACTATGAATTTCAATATCTTTATTATCTCTGAGGATAAGGGGGATAGAAAAATTCAGATGCTTTTGTGAAAGCAAAATATCATCAACCGTTTGCCCCGCCAATTTATTCTCTTTCGACGCGATAAATCCAAACATGTGAACAGAATCTTTGATAAAGCTCATGTCATGCGTTGTCCCGGGAACACTCATACGCAGAAAAATAGATTGAGCAATTTCTTCCTCTGGTGAAATAATCGTATCAATCGGCATGTGATCATGTGAAAACAAATTAGACCATGCACTATCCCGATATTCTCTATTACGGATACGGGCGATTTTTTTGTGAATGTTGAACACAGAATGCGCGACCTGACACGCAACCATATTAATTTCATCACAATCAGTGACCGCGATGATAATATCCGCGGTTTCGGCCCCTGCCTTTTTTAAAATATCGGGCTGCGATGCATGTCCAACGATTCCTTTTATGTCATAGATGTCAGTTGTTTTTTTGACAAGATAGGCGTCATTATCAATGATGGTCACTTCGTTATCATGCAAGGATAATTGACTGGCAATTGATAGACCCACGCGCCCAGCGCCGCATATAATAATTTTCATGGCTGTTTAGCTATCCCATTGTAAGAAATATTCAAGGTTTTTAACTTGCGGTAAAGGGCCGTTCGGTCCATTTCAATGTAATCAGCCATATTCGATATATTCCCATGAAATCGATTAAGCATTTGCGTGAGATAGTTTTTTTCAAAATATTCCCTCGCTTGTTTAATTGGCATGTCGTAACCAATATCTTGTTTGCACTCGTTTAAATAAACAATATTCTCCGCTTGTGCATTTTTTTCTATGGTTTTAAGAATGCTGGCTGCATCAGATACATTTATAGTTTTTTTATTTTGTGAAATAAAGTCATAGACAATAAGCTCTAGTGCGGATTTTAAATGTTTAATATTCCCTATCCACTCATGCTCGCACAAGGTCTGAATAGTTTGTGAATCCAATGCTATTGTTTCAATATCAAAATCCAAGCAAATATCATAGAGAATTTGATTGATCAGCATCCCAATATCTTCACCTCGCTGTTTTAGATTTGGAACTTCTAACCTTGTGACAGCCAGACGATCATAGAGCGAAGATCGAAAGCTTCCCAATTGCACCGCTTGATCAATATCATAGGATGATAACGCGACGATGCGACAGCGACATTGATTATGAGATAATAAATCCATCAAATGCTTTTGGGTTTCATCCATCATTTTATCAACAGACTGTAAAACCAATGTTCCCGAGCTCACTTCATCCAATGCGCCATTTAATTCGTCTGGGGACAGCCCTTTCGATTGCATGATCAAAACAGGTTCGGTTGATCTTTTTGATATATCGACCAACGATTTGGCAATTTTAGTCTTCCCTGTTCCTCTATCCCCTATAATCATCACTCGCGCATCAGATTGGGCAAGATCATTAATCGATTGAGAGAGTTTCTGCATAGAGGGTGAGTGAAAATCATTCCAAAAGGTGTGTCCTTTTTCACTATCACCTGATTGAAACCTTAACCTTTTATTTTCTTCAACAAGCTTTTTTTGAGTTAAGGCTCTTTTGGTATTCATTAAAATATGATCAATTTGAAATGGCTTTTCAATAAAATCATACGCACCGACCTTCATGGCATTTACTGCCATTTCAACATTGCCATGACCACTGATCATCAAAATTGGAATGTGTGAATACCTATCGCTCTTTTTTAATGTTTTGAGGATTTCAATTCCGTCCAGGTCGCTGTTTTCAAGCCATATATCAAGAATAATTAGATCAATTTCGTGATCCTTAATCAATGACAATGCCTGTTCGGAATGCGCGGCCTTTAAAACGTTATAACCTTCATCCATAAAAATATCGGACAAAAGATCACGAATATCCGCCTCGTCATCAATAATCAGAATTGTATCTGTTACCATTATTTATAGATCTCCCAACGCAATAGATACACCTATTATAGTCGAATAATCATGGCTGTCCAACTCCACGATTGTTGGATTAAAGATCAATGTACCATTATGATCCTCCGCAATTTTTTTGACAATTGCCAGGCCAAGGCCAGTTCCTTTTTCCTTGTGAGTGACATAGGGTTCACTCAATTCATGTTTATCATTTTGTGGCAAACCTGCACCTGTATCGGCAACAGCAATCGTCAGGTAGTCATCGCCCTTTCCAACATATAAACCAATCTTTTTGGCGGCCTCCTGATCATCCATGGCCTCAACGGCATTTTTGATCAAATTATTCAAAACCTGACGGATTTGTTGGGCATCATGCGGAACATCATATCGTTTTTGATCTGCAATAATATCAAATTGAATATCGGAATGCGCTTGTTTATGAAGTGTTACTATCTCTTGCACAACGGACATGATATCACCGCTTTTTAAAACGGCTTCAGGCATTTTTGCAAATTCTGAAAAGCTGTTGACCATCGTTTTAATATCGCCAACATGACGGATAATTGTTTCCGTGCAATGATCGAAGACTTCGCGTGCGTCTTCATTCAAATCTTTACGATATTTTCGATTTAACCGTTCTGCCGATAACTGGATTGGGGTCAATGGGTTTTTAATTTCATGAGCGATACGCCTTGCTATATCCGCCCATGCGGCCTTACGCTGATTTGCCAGAACAGTTGTTAGATCGTCAAATGTGATAATCGCCCCTGTTTCCTGATTATCAAGCTTTTCCACGACAATCCTCACCAAGAATGTTCGTATTGCATTGTCCTGCCTCCTGACCTTAATTTCACATGTTTTAACAGATCCAAAATTTTCATCCTGGAAAGCCTCATCCAATGAAGACCCTAAATCCGGCATGAGATAACTTATTTTCTGACCGATCAGTGTTTCAATTGGGTTTAATAATAAAT
>JAUHXB010000056.1 GCA_030427215.1 Alphaproteobacteria bacterium
CCATCATCATCACCTTCCATCCGTTTACCCGCTCGAGTTAGTCCATCGCGAACATCAATATCAAGAATGAATGTTTTATGGGGTTGAAAGTCACCGATTGAGACTTGCTTGATCTGTTCCAAAATTTTCAGATCAAACTGATGACCATAGCCCTGATAGGCAACCGTAGAATCGGTGAACCGATCACAAATCACGATGTTTCCATTGGCAAGTGCAGGTTTAATTTTCGTTTCAACATGCATGTGACGCGCGGTAAAGAATAACAAGGCCTCCGCCGTTGGGGTCCAATCTCCACCATCACGCTGAACAAGAAGCTCACGAATTTTTTCAGCCTCAATCGTTCCTCCCGGTTCGCGCGAAGTAATAACACTTTGCCCTTTATTTTCAAAAAACGTTTTTAAAAGTTGAATTTGCGTGGTTTTTCCAGACCCTTCACCACCTTCAAAACTAATAAACATTGAAATTACTTCCCGCCAAGCATACGACCTAAATTTTCAATTGCACGCCCGAAAAAGCCAACCTCTTCAAGATTTTCATTGGCAAAAATTGGTACTTTAAAATCTCCAATTTGTGGAATGATTATATTGAGAGTTCCAATTTGATCCCCTTTTTGAACAGGAGCCATAATTGGCGAGTTATATTCTGCCTCTATTTTAATCTTATCTTTTTGTCCCTTTGGAACTGTAACCATGACATCACGACTAACACTTAGGGCAATACTATCCACTTTTGCACCTGCGGTTTTTGCATTTTTAACAACTTGCCCATTGGATAGAAGATTAATATTTTCAAACCCGTTTAAGGCCCATCCCATTAAGCGGGCAGATTCATCCGCGCGGGATTTCTCACTATCTAGTCCATTCACAACCATGACAACACGGCGTCCGTTAACTTCGCCAGAGGCCATGAGGCCATATCCGGCAGTATCTGTGTGTCCTGTTTTAATCCCATCAACGCCCATGTTACGATATAGCAATGGGTTACGATTAGGTTGAGTAATCCCGCCATAAGTAAATTCTTTAATGCCGTACAAGGAATATTCATGTGGAAAATCAACAATCAGTTTTTGCGCCAGTAAGGCCAAATCATTCGCGGTTGAGTAATGATCGGGATCAGGCCAGCCACTCGCATTTTTAAATTGAGAACTTGCCATACCCAAATCTTTAGCCTTGGCGGTCATAACACTTGCGAACTGATCTTCATCCCCCGCCAAACCTTCCGCCAAAACAATTGACGCGTCATTGCCCGATTGAACAATTAATCCTTTAAGCAAATCTTCGACTGAGACGCGGGATCCGACCTCAACGAACATTTTTGATCCGCCTTTTTTCCATGCCTTTTCAGATACGGATAACATTGTGTCCATTTGAACACGCCCCTGTTTCAACGCATCAAAAACCATATAGGCGGTCATGACCTTACTCATGGAACTGGTTGGCATTTGTTTTTCTGCGTCTTTTGATAACAAAGTCATGCCCGTGCCCATATCAATAATCACGGCCTGTTTTGCCGAGGTCTGCATAGAGGCATATACAGGAAAGGCAAAAAATAAGAGTGATAGAAGAAGAGAAATTTTTTTCATTATAGCCATTATTAAATAATAAGTTGGTGGCCCCGGCCGGACTTGAACCGGCACGTTCGAAAACCCACGATTTTAAGTCGTGTGCGTCTACCAATTTCGCCACGGGGCCACAATAATTCCCTTAAATATTAGGATATGACGAAACTGTTTCGATTTATAAAACACCCATGCGTGACTTGCAATGCGTTTTTTACACCTTTTACAAATTCACAATATTTTCGTACAAAACGGGCCTGATAAATGTCGCAACTTCACGTCCATAAATGAATTCAAGATGGCGATCACCCGCGGCGATCAAATCAGACTTGGCGATAAATTCGTGACCAATTTTGACATGATTATCCAAATAAGCAATGTCACGTGACAATCCGTTAATCGTGATTGGCGGTTTTGACATGGATAGACGCTTGTCATCATTACAATAAACATTATCGACAAAGCATTCTGCACGATGAAACAAGCACGAATAAATAGACGGACATGAAAACAAACAAGCCTTAATCATGGCATCCGTCACATCGGTAGCGGCGAAACTGGCGCCCATCATATCGACATCAATCAACCGTGACCTGTTAAAACAAACATATGTTAGGTCTGCGTCACGAAATAATGCCCCCTCGTAATGCCCTTCGGACATATTGGCACCGCATAAATTGGCACCTGATAAATCCGCATCATTCATAAATGCATCATCCAAATTGGCATGTGATAAATTCGCCTTGCGCAAATCAACAGAATTCAAAGAAATCCCCTGCCCTATGGCAAATTCGACACAGTGTTTCAGAGTGTCAAATCGACCCTGGTATATAATATCGCCATTATGACGATTCCTTAATTGATATTTTTTAGTCATCGTTTATTCTTCCCCATATATAAAATTAACGAATACAAATGAATGTATACAACCCTAGGTTTAATTGCAAGTAAAAAATGAAATTTATAAATAATCCTTTGGAATTAGGACTAAAGTCTATAAAATCTGTGCAGAAAACGTTGGATGACAGCCCAGGTGTTTATCGTATGTTAGACGAAAAGAAGACTGTTTTATATGTTGGTAAGGCAAAAAATTTACAACGTAGAGTTGCAAGCTATACTCGTCCTGACAAATTACCAATGCGATTAAAGCGTATGATTGCCGAAACAAGGTCCATGGAAATTGCTGAGACCCATACTGAGCTAGAAGCACTTCTCCTTGAATTTAATATGATTAAGGAACTAAAGCCCGCTTATAATATTCTTTTAAAAGACGACAAGGCCTTTCCGCATATTTTGTTAACACGAGACCATGATTATCCTCGATTGGTAAAACATCGGGGTAAGGAAACAATCAAAGGTGATTATTTCGGACCATTCGCCAACGCGGGCGCGGTTGGACGAACGATCAACACCATTCAAAAAATATTCCAACTGCGTAATTGTACGGATGCTTATTTCGAAACGCGTAAACGCCCTTGTCTTCAATATCACATTAAACGATGCACCGCACCTTGCGTTGGGCATGTGACTAAGGCCGAATATGACGGCCAAGTTCAAAACGCGCAAGATTTCCTGAATGGAAAATCGCAAGCGTTGCAAAAAGATTTTGCTGATAAAATGAAACAAGCGGCGGAAGCGCAGAAATATGAACAGGCCGCGAAATTCCGTGATCGTATCAAGGCGCTTACCGCCATTCAATCATCACAAATCATCAATATGCAAAACACAAAAAACGCCGACGTTATCGCGATTATCCAAGATAGCGGCCTAACCTGTGTGACTGTTTTCTTTATTCGCAATGGTCAAAATTTTGGTAACCGAACGTATTTTCCACGTGCCGATGACGATGAAACAATCGATCACATTTTAGGAAGGTTCATTATTGAATTCTACACACGAAACCCCGTTGTGCCAGATGTGTTTGTCAATATCTTACCAAAGGATGATGGTATGCTATCAGAAATGTTATCTGTTCAATTGGGTAAAAAGTCGATTATTTCGCAACCGTCACGTGGAGATCGTAAATCAGTTGTTGATATGGCGGTCAAAAATGCGCTTTCATCCCTAGAACGTCATAAAGCGCAAAAATCTTCTGATGCAAACGGATTGGAACGCATTAAAGACATCTTTGAATTTGATAAAATTCCACAAAGGATTGAAGTGTATGATAATTCGCATACTAGTGGTGAACACATGCTGGGCGCAATGATTGTTGCAGGGCCAGATGGATTTCAAAAATCTCAATATCGAAAATTCAACCTCAAAGACACCGATGCCTCAGACGATTATGGCGGTATGCGCGAGGTGATGAAACGTCGCTTTGGCCGCGCGATAGAAGAAGGCATCATGCCAGAAGATGAAACATGGCCTGACCTTGTTTTGATTGATGGCGGTAAAGGGCAATTATCATCCGTGACAGATGTTTTAGAGGAGTTAGGCATCACAGACCAATTAAATGTGGTCGCCATTGCAAAGGGTCCAGACCGCAACGCAGGCCGCGAAGATTTTTATATGAATGGCAGGACACCATTCCGCCTGCCCCCCAATGATATTGGGTTATTTTACATGCAACGACTGCGTGATGAGGCGCACCGTTTTGCCATTGGATCTATGCGCACGCGCCGCGCCAAAACAATTGAAAAATCACCTTTGGATGAGGTTCGCGGCATTGGCCCAAAACGTAAAAAGGCTCTACTCAATTATTTTGGATCTGGAAAGGCCGCAGCCAGGGCATCTTTGATTGACCTTCAAAAAGTTGATGGTATATCAAAAGCCTTCGCCCAAAAAATCTATGATCATTTTCATGGGTAATAGTGGTATTTATAATTCGTATGGTTATAATACACACCCATGATCCCACGTTACATCACCCCTGAGATGGAGGCCATTTGGTCACCAGAAGTTAAATTCAAAAATTGGCTATCGATTGAATCATATGTTGCCGAGGCGATGGAAATTGACAAGACAGTTCCAAAAGGAACGGCCGATGCCATCCGCACCGCACAAATCAATATTGATCGCATTGATGCGATTGAATTGGAAACACGCCATGATGTGATTGCCTTTTTAACATCGATATCCGAACAAATTGGCGATGCGGGTAAATATCTGCATCAGGGATTAACATCATCGGATGTTGTGGACACTGGATTTTCAATGTTATTACGCGATAGCGGGTTACAAATCAAATCGCGACTGAACAATGTCCTGTGCGCCCTTAAAAAACAAGCCACGGCACACCGTGACACAATATGTATTGGACGATCCCATGGAATTCATGCCGAACCAACCACTTTTGGCCTTAGAATGGCGTCCCATTACATGGCGTTTAAACGATGCGCCGCGCGATTGGGTAATGCGATTGATGAAGTTTCGATATGCGCCCTGTCTGGCCCTGTTGGCACACATGCCACCTGCCCCCCGTATATTCAATCTTATGTTGCGGACAAACTAAGGTTAACAACCGAAAATATCTCAACCCAAATTATTCCACGCGATCGCCACGCAATGTTTTTTAGTGTGCTTGGCGTGATTGCAGGATGCATTGATAATTTGGCAACCGAAATCAGGCACCTACAAAAATCAGAAGTACGTGAGGTGGAGGAATTTTTCAACAAAGGGCAAAAAGGATCATCCGCCATGCCCCATAAACGCAACCCCGTATTAAGTGAAAACTTAAGCGGGTTGGCGCGTATTATTCGTGCGGGCGTTATCCCTGCGCTTGAAAATATGACTTTGTGGCATGAGCGTGATATCTCACATTCATCGGTTGAGCGAACCACCCTGCCCGATTCCATTATGGCGTGCGATTTTGCTCTTGAGAGATTGGCGAGTGTGATGGACAAATTGGTTGTTTATCCCGATCAAATGAAGGCGAATATCGATGCGCTTGGTGGGCTAATTTATTCGCAAAAGGTGCTGTTGGCATTGATTGATAAAGGCTTGTCGCGTGAGGATGCCTATAAAATAGTGCAAGATAACGCGATGAGTGTTTGGGATGGTGGATGCAAAGACCACTTTATTGATGTCTTACAAAAAGACCAACGCGTGAGTGATTTATTGAGCGTAGAAGACTTAACCGCCCTATTCAATCCACAAGACTACCTTACCCATTGTGGCGAATTGATTGATAACGCCATAAAATAGCCTTAAGGTGTTTTTATTGTTAAAAGTGAAAAGGATAAACCATGTTAAACAACCCTGTTCAATCAATTAATAGTGACACTGTTTTGTCCGTTAACCCTGCGCGTGGACATGAAACACTTGGTGAAGTTCCACTAACAAGTAAAGCAGACATTAAAAAAGCTGTAGAGCAATCACATATAGCTCAAAAATCATGGAATGCGTTGGGTTTGGAAAAACGCGTTGAGTATTTAAATGACTTGAACGCTCACATTTCAAAGCACAAAGATGAATTTGTGAAGCGCACCTCGCAGGAAATGGGCATGCCCAATGGGCTTTCGACTAGTATCATGGATGACTTCCTTAGCGATATGCAATGGAACAATGATAATGCTGTAAAATATCTATCGAATGACATTATTTTTGAAGATGACAATGAGATAAACGCAATTTTTTACGAGCCTTATGGCGTTATGGGGGTAATTGCCGCATGGAATTATCCATTTGGAAATTTTGTCGCATCATGTTCACAAGCCTTATTGGCTGGAAACACAATTGTGATGAAATATTCAGAAGAAATACCACTATTTCAAAAATATTTAGAAGAAGTCATTCAATCTTCAAATTTACCCGATAATGTTGTTCAATTTATTTATGGTGATGGTTATGTCGGGCAAACATTAATTGATCAAGACATCGATTTTATAACTTTTACAGGCAGTTCCGCTACTGGACAGAAAATATACGAAAAAGCGGCGGCAAAATTAATACCCGTATCGCTTGAGCTTGGTGGATCAAGCCCGGGTATCGTTTTTGAGGACTGCCCTATTACGGATGACCTTATCGAAACATTATTTTGGGAAAGATTTTTAAACAGTGCCCAATTTTGTAATGGAATGAAACGCTTGTTCGTTCAACGCAGTGTTTTTGATGAAGTCGTGGAAAAATTATCTACTTACGCCAAAACAAAAAAAATCGGTGACCCTATGGATGAAACTGTCGAATTTGGCCCACTGGTCGCCGAAAGACAAGTTATTAAATTAGAAGATCAGGTTAAAGACGCGCTTGATAAGGGGGCAACACTCCACTGTGGCGGAAAACGCCCTGATGGATTACAAGGTGCCTATTATGAGCCAACAATCCTAACAAACATCATAAAGGATATGAAAGTCTGGCACGAAGAAGTATTTGGTCCTGCCCTTCCAATTTTGCCTTTTGATAGTTATGAAGAAGCGATAGAGCTTGCTAACGAAACTGAATACGGCCTTAGTGCAATTATCTTTACAACTGACAAAAACATCACACAAAAAGCATTGACAGATTTACAGGCAGGAACGGTCAATCAATGGCCATCCCATAGCTACCGTCCTCAAAATCCATTTGGAGGATATAAGAAATCTGGTATTGGACGTGTGAATGGGATCACAGGATTCAAAGAAGTCACACAAGCCAAAGCCGTATCTTGGATAAAATAAAAAGAAAGAGAAAGAAAACATGAAAAAAGCATTGCAATTATGGTCGATATTCGCTTTTGTGCTGGGGTTAACATTCACAACCGCAAAGGCACAAAACATGGATGACATTTTATATATCGATTTGGAATATGGTCAGGTGGCCATTGAAATGAAACCTGATTTGGCACCAAAACATGTGGAGCGCATCAAGACATTGGCCAATGAAGGGTTTTATGACGGAATCGTTTTTCACCGTGTGATTGATGGATTTATGGCACAAACGGGTGATCCAACAGGCACAGGAACAGGTGGATCAGACATGGCGGATTTACCAGCCGAATTTTCCGATACGAATTTTGGGCGTGGAACAATTGGTATGGCACGGACATCCGATCCGAATTCCGCAAAC
>JAUHXB010000057.1 GCA_030427215.1 Alphaproteobacteria bacterium
GGATTTGATTTGTTCAATCGTCGTTAATCCGCCATTCAATTGAATATTAAGATCAGGGTTTTCATCCCTTATGGCCTTCACCAAATCATAATCTAGCGGAGGAATGTCTCGGTTTTCTTTAGGGCTCAAGCCCTTGAGCCAAGCCTTGCGTGCATGTATGATGAATGTATCACATCCCGCATTCGATACAATTTTGACAAAATCGCGTAACATTGCATGTTCATCCGCGTCATCAATTCCAATCCGACATTTGACCGTGACGGGTTTATTCGTTGCTTGTCTCATCGTGGTGATGCATTTCGCAACGGTTTCGGGTTCCGCCATTAAACACGCCCCAAACGCGCCGCTTTGCACACGGTCGGACGGGCATCCACAGTTTAGGTTATAGGCGTCATAGCGATATGGTTCCGCAATTTCAATGGCTTGGGCTAATTTTTCTGGCTCGCTTCCGCCCAATTGTA
This sequence comes from Alphaproteobacteria bacterium, assembly GCA_030427215.1. Taxonomy (GTDB): domain Bacteria; phylum Pseudomonadota; class Alphaproteobacteria; order Micavibrionales; family UBA1664; genus UBA1664. Next base: position 462 of record JAUHXB010000057.1, read on the forward strand.
AAATAACGGGATGTTCTTGGTCATCATATCGTAAATGCCGATCAACATCCCCGTGAATTAGCGCATTCGCCGTGACCATTTCCGTGTATAGCGTGGAGGAGGGGGACAGCAACCGATGAAAATACCGGCAATGCCTGTCTGTCCAATCCATCATAGGTGCGACTGAGAATTCCTTTTTCATGATCGTTTTTGTAAACCACAGAGACACTGAGGTCACGGAGTTTTTTTATTGACTTTCTGACTTTTATTATTCATAATATAAAAAAGGAAAATTTATGCGTACAGACTTTAATGCTTCATCAGATTATGACGGACAAACTCTTCTCTTAAATTACTATTTAAAAATTGAGGAGGCAAAAAGAGAGCTAAAAATTTATGAAGAGGCCGATATTTCACTCTTTGATAAAGAAGCAGAAGAAATTAATTCAGGGCACACCAATACTGTTAGAGATTTGGAAAGACAAGCTCTCTCTTTTCAGGATAATAAAACTATAACAACATCAATTGATCCATTGGGTTATGATCATATGGGTAACCAAGCGATGATTGAATCAAAGTTGAGCCGTGAAAAATCTAAAAAGCCTGTAACTGGTGAAGAAATTCGTCAAAATGCTATTAAAGATATCAAAGAATCTATTGATCATATTCAAAGATTATTTGATCATTGTCAAAAAAAGCTGGGTTGGGATGATGAAACGACTAGTTCCTTTATTAAATGTGAGCTTGAAAATCCTTCGATTGAAACATTAAACACTATGGATTATGTGGGTGTGTTTCATCCCAGAATGATTAAATAATAAACTGAGATAATAAATCTCTCTGTGTCTCTATACCTCTGTGGTAAAAATAACTATGAAATTGATTCTGGCTTTTGTTTTATTCTTTTCTATGCCTGCGCATGCCCAAGTGATTGGTGAGGTTACAAAATTACCAATTCCACGATTTGCATCACTAAACGCTGATCAGGCCTTTGCAAGGTCTGGCCCTGGAACACGCTTTCCTATTGCTTGGGTGTATCAACGCAAACATTTACCAATCGAAATAGTTCAGGAATTTGATAACTGGCGAAAAATCCGTGATATCGAGGGCGAAGAAGGATGGGTTCATCAATCTTTACTGTCGGGAAAGCGATATGCCATTCAAAATACGGGGCAACCTATTCCTATTTTAAAATCAAAAACGGATGATGCTCGTATTGTTGCAATGGTCGAATCTAACGCGGTCTTAAGGTTAAATGAATGTGAAACATCGTGGTGTAATGTGTCCGCATCTGGTTTTCGGGGATGGATTTCCACATTATCAATATGGGGTGTTTACGAAGGTGAACAAATTCAGTAACAATTATATATAGCGATTCACATCCGTTCGGGTGGTCACGTCGTTATAAGTCTTATTAATCTTTTCCCCATTTCGGGGATATATACCAGGAATATGTTTTAAATGACGAATGTCGTTTACGGTCATTTTGATTCTGCGGGGTCATTATATAAACAAATCGCATCCTTTTGTCGGGACGATGACGGGTTTCACGATGATAACCGCCTAGTCCGCATTTATGCGGGCGCTATTGCGGAATGTTTATTGGATTACGATGATTGGAAAGATGGTTTGGCCGATTATTTCGGTGTTGAGCGATCTTTGTCTGAGGGATTAGACACCGCACGGTGGGCAGATGGTGATTATGGTATCAGATCCTTTATCTTGGACAAGGACACGGAATTAGGGCGATCATTGGTGCGATGTCATTTGGATGACACACCAGAAACATCATTTATGATGTTGCGCAATATTCGTGCGTCTTTAACAACTTCTATTCAAGATAAACAAGAATTTTGGAATCGTTTGCACGATATGGCGTTGGTGACATTGGTGTCTGAACAATTAATTCATCATTTGTGTGATCAGGTCATTGATGTTTGTATTGGGGCGGATGCATGGACATTGGGCGATTGTGTGCAGGCCATGGGCGCATTATCAGGTCAATATCATGCAAAGGTTATTGAAATGGAAGGGTTAGGCGTATCTAAATCGGCGGTGATAGAGCATGATTTTGATTATATGATCAACACTGCCATGAACGAGGCCATGCGTTTGGGAATGCCAGATACCGCCGGTATGTATACAATGTTGGCGGCCAATGACATGCAACATTACGTACCATATCATAAGGCCGATGCGATTAATTTGATTGCTCAACCCTTATTCCAAATATTTTCCATTTATGATTCTGACCTGCGATCCATGATGATTGCCAAGGCCACAGGTCGTATGATGGCGGTTGCCGCCGCGGGAGACAACCCCGATATGGATGTGTGTGTTGTGACACCACTTGCGCTTTCATCCATGCAGGGAAGTTATATTTCATCCTTGAACCACGTATAAAACATCTTTATATATACGATCATGAGCGAAAATACGAGAATCACAAAAAACGGCGATATGCCATACACCCCTCAATCTTCATATAATTATGACGAGCTAATCCAATGTGGAAATGGTGAGTTATTTGGTAAGGGCAACGCCTTGTTGCCGCATCCACCAATGTTGATGTTTGATCGCATCACGCATATCAGCGATGATGGCGGGGCACATGGCAAGGGTCAAGTCATTGCCGAATTCGACATTAATCCCGATCTTTGGTTTTTTGAATGTCACTTTAAGGGGGATCCTGTTATGCCAGGGTGTCTCGGTTTGGATGCCCTTTGGCAACTCACTGGTTTTTGGTTGGGGTGGACAGGTGCGCCTGGATCAGGTCGTGCCATTGGTGTTGGTGATGTGAAATTAACCGAACAAATTTTACCGACACATAAAAAGGTCACTTACACGGTTGATATCAAACGCTTCATTAATCGTAAATTGGTTTTGGGTGTTGCCGACGGTCGTGTTGAGGTGGATGGTAAATTGACAACCGAAGTCACGGACATGAAAGTCGGATTGTTTGATAACGATGCGGTTTAGAAAGGTAGCGCCCATAAACTTTTAGGTATTTTAGGGATAGGATTATATTTTCCGTTTTCTTTAATGGGTACTAATGTTTTTAGGCTAGTTCTATTTGGATTTTTCTCTATTTGCAGCAACTCTAAATCATTTTTTAAACGGTTAATCCATCTTGGGATAACACACAAGTTAAATGTATGACTTGTTCCTTCTAAAAAAAGCGATTTAATGTGATCTACATTCAATTGACTTTCATGTAGCCCATGTTTTTCATAGAATGCGTTGGAGCCGTAGGCGGCCACTTGTGCAATTTCATAATCATCAAAATCAATTTGTTTTAATTTTTCAGGGTGTTTTAAGGCTAGCCATTTTAAAAAATTATCCCTAGCTACATCGTTGAAATATTTCCTACGTCGCTTTCGTAATCTTTTATCTAATGGTTTATAAGGGAGAGATTCTATCGCAAATAATCCTTTAAGAGTTCTTGCTCTTTCAATGATTAACCCTTCATCATCTAAAACTACTTGCACGTTCATTTTATATGAATATAAAAAATAATGCGTATTGTCAAAGAAATTATTGTTTATATAAAACTGGTTTATTGATTAATTTTAATGTTCCTCTTATAAAGAATGGGATAAGAAGATTTTCAAACTAACTTAGTGTCCTTAGTGTCCTTAGTGGTAAAATAAGAAAGTTTAAAAATGCAAAATACAATCAACTTAAATCGTGTTGTGATAACGGGAATGGGGATTATTTCCTGTATCGGAAATAATGTGACCGAGGTTTTGGACAGCTTGAAACAAGGCCGTTCAGGTATTACAAAATCAGATGAATATGCCGAAATGGGATTCAGATCACAAGTTCACGGTAAACCCGATATTGATCTTAAAGAAATGATTGATAAACGCCTTCTTCGTTTTATGGGCGATGGCGCGGCCTATTGCCATTTGGCAATGGAACAGGCGATTGATATGGCGGGCCTTGCAAAAGATCAAGTGTCTAATGTGCGCACTGGTGTGATTTTGGGGTCTGGTGGTCCTTCAACATCGGCGCAGATTCAGGCGGCGGATATCGCCCGTGAAAAAGGGCCAAAGAGAATCGGGCCATTTGCAGTGCCAAAATGTATGTCATCGACTCTGTCTGCTAACGCGGCGACAAATTTTGAAATTAAGGGCGTGAATTATACAATCTCATCGGCTTGTGCAACATCATCTCATTGTATCGGTAATGCGGTAGAGCAAATCCAGATGGGGAAACAAGACGTTATCATTGCTGGTGGTGCGGAAGAGCTCGACTGGTCACTATCATGTTTATTTGATGCAATGGGCGCGATGTCGTCCAAATACAATGACACACCCGAAAAGGCGGCGCGCGCGTATGATAAAAACCGTGATGGTTTTGTGATTGCAGGCGGGGCAGGGATCTTGGTTTTGGAATCATTGGATCACGCCTTAGAACGCGGTGCCAATATATTGGCTGAGGTCACAGGATATGGTGCAACATCAGATGGTGCCGATATGGTTGCGCCTAGTGGTGAGGGCGGAAAGCGATCAATGGAGATTGCAAAATCGACCATTGGTGACCGTAAGGTGACTTATATAAATTCTCACGGAACATCGACGCCCGCGGGTGATATTACTGAACTTGAAGCCATTAAACACGTGTTTGGCGATGATATTCCGGCAATTAGTGCGACAAAATCAATGACAGGTCATTCTCTGGGCGCAACAGGAGCGCAAGAGGCAATATATTCACTGCTCATGATGCAAAACGATTTCGTCTGTCCTTCGATTAATATTGAAGACTTAGACGAAGGCGCGAATGGATTTCCAATCGCGCAGGAACGGATTGATAATGTTGATCACGACACGATGATGTCCAACAGCTTTGGCTTCGGCGGAACAAATGCGACCTTAGCCATTAGTAAGTATAAGGGCTAATTCACGATGATAGAACAAAAAACAAATATGTTGGTCGGGAAAAAAGCCCTGATCATGGGTGTTGCCAATGATAAATCAATCGCATGGGGAATTGCCCGTGAATTAAAGGCGCATGGCGCGGAATTGGCGTTTACTTACCTTGGTGATCCTATTCTTAAAAGACTTAAACCTTTGGCCGAACAAGTGGGGTCTAACATCCTGATTGATTGTGACGTTTCATCCGAGGACAGTCTTGATAAAGCCTTTACCGAATTAAAAACCCACTGGGGTGAATTTGATATGTTGGTGCATGCCATTGCCTATTCAGATAAGGAAGAGTTAAAGGGCGCGTATGTAGATACAACGCTGGATAATTTCCTCAATTCGATGCATATATCTTGTTATTCCTTTACATCCGTGATGCGTCGGGCCAAAGACATGATGCCACAAGGCGGTTCGGCAATCACATTATCCTATTATGGTGCGCAAAAGGTTATGCCTTTTTATAACGTTATGGGCGTTGCCAAGGCCGCGTTAGAGGCCTCTGTCAGGTATTTGGCAAATGATTTAGGCCCAACACATGGTATTCGTGTGAATTCAATTAGCGCAGGCCCAATGAGAACATTGGCGGGCGCGGTGATTGGCGGTGCGCGTGATACTTACAAGCATAATGTTGAAACGGCACCATTGCGCCGTCCGGTAACATTGGAAGAATTAGGCGGAACTGCTGTTTATCTTTTATCCGATATGGCGGGTGCGGTCACAGGCGAAAACCACTTTGTCGATAGTGGTTTTAACGTTGTTGGCATGAAAAAGGTTGAGAGTTAAAGTCTTAAGTTAAATTGTCTAGCGTTACTAATATAACTTATTGACGTTGTAATCGTAACGGGTTTGGTAGTGATTTTTTTTCAAAACTATGTGATGACGATTCTTCGCATGAAGGACAAGATGAAGCAGAATTCCCTTCTGTTATATCATAGTCTCTCGCTGTTGGACCGCCAGGTCCTCCTACTCTTGATGCTGAGCTAAAATCTTGAACAGTGGAATGGGACTCATTAATATTCACAATCTCTGCTTTATTATAAAAGTGACCTATCGCAAGTGTTGCCGCTGTTGCTAATGCTGCAGCTGTTGGTACAGCATAACTGATTATATTTTGTATTTTTTTATTAGCTTCGAAATTAAAATCTTTCTTATAAGATTCTTTGATTGCCATTCCTGCACTAAAGAAAGTACCACCAATTGTGGCATTAACAGTTGCAGCTACTGAACCCCATCCAAGTACACCTGGGCCTACATCTCCTATACCCGTTACCAATGCTCCGAAAACAAGAAGATCTATGCCAAATGCAACTGGAGCAGATGCTAATAGCGGAGCTCCTACTGTTAAACATGCGCCAGCAAAAAGGCCTGTTGTAACCGCCGTTGTTGTTTCTTTTAGATGGCTTTTTTTAATTGTCAGTGTAGTCATATTTATCCCATATTTAAAAAACTATAAAATTATATTAACATAACGCTATTTATATTGTCAATATAAATATTAGTGGTAAAGTATATGGAGAATTTAAAGTAAAATCATTTTGTCGATAGTGGTTTTAACGTTGTCGGCATGAAAAAGGTTGGTGAATAAAAAAACCGCCCTGAAGGCGGTTTTATTTTAGGAATTTCTTATGATTAACGACGGATTTTGTTCTTTTTGATAATATCTTGATATCTTTTTTCTTCGATATTACGAACATAATCCAATAATTTACGGCGTTGTGACACCATTTTTAATAGGCCACGACGTGAACCCAAATCTTTTTTGTGTTCTTTCATGTGTTCCGTCAAGTTACGGATACGTGTTGTCAGGATCGCGATTTGAACTTCTGGTGATCCTGTATCATTTGCGGCGGTAGCGTTATCTTTGATAAGCTCTGCTTTTTTTTCTGCTGTAATCGACATCGTATATACTTTCTTTATTCTATAAATTAAACAAACGCTCCGGTCTGGCCGATACACCTGTCATACGAACCAATCCCAATGGTTTCCCATTATCATTGACGGCCAACACAATGTCGTCTTTTGCCGTAAGCGGATTGATCCCATGACCGTTGAGGCGGTCTATATCAGGTTTGGCGGAAAATATAATCTTCTGTCCATTCCTTAACCGTGACGCTTCCTGATCTGATAAAGGCAAGGCCGGGATATCGTCCAGCGCAAGTC
>JAUHXB010000058.1 GCA_030427215.1 Alphaproteobacteria bacterium
AATTTAATATGATGTTTCATTCATACGCTGGTGCCCCTGCAGGTGATGAGAACAAGGTTTATTTGCGCCCTGAGACATGTGCGGGACAATTCCTGAATTTTAAAAATGTACTCGACACATCACGCGTTCGGATGCCATTTGGAATTGCGCAAATTGGAAAAGCGTTTCGTAACGAAGTCACGCCAAGGAATTTTATTTTCCGTTCTCGTGAATTTGAACAAATGGAAATGGAATGGTTTTGTCACGAAGATGACGTGCCCATGTGGTTTGATTTTTGGGTTGAGCAACGTAAAAAATTCTGGGATTCCGTTGGTATTGACCTTGGTAAAATTCACTTTTTGGATGTGCCAAAAGATGAACTTGCCCATTATTCATCCCGCACGATTGATTTTGAATATCAATTCCCATTCAGCGGTGATGGATATGATGAGTTGGAAGGTGTTGCCCATCGCGGTAATTATGACCTAACCAAACATCAAGAACATTCAGGGCAAAAAATGGAATATATAGATCCCGTCACAAATGATCGTTATATTCCTCATGTCATTGAACCATCATGTGGTTTAACGCGTGGTGTTTTGGCATTATTGTCCGAAGCCTACACAGTCGACGAAAATCGCCCATCGGGAATGTATATGAATTTCCATCCCTCTATGGCACCAAAAAAGGCTGCTATATTACCGCTTGTCGCGAAAGACGGTATGCCAGAAATCGCGACGAAACTATATATGGAATTGCGTGAACATTTTGCCGTTGATTTGGATATTAAACAAAATATTGGGAAACGATATGCGCGACAGGATGAAATTGGAACGCCATATTGCTTTACAATTGATGGTGACACGGTGTCTGACGGAACGGTCACAGTGCGCGAGCGTAACACAATGGCACAAGAGCGCATTTCCTTGGACAATGTTTTGGCGTATTTGAAAGACAAAATCGTATAATCTTGATTTTTAACGAAACATTTCAGCTTTTTCTTCAAATTTTTGATAGGCAAGGCGGAGGACGGTATAAGCCATATTAATATCTTTTAACTTTTCCTCGGCCTCTGGATCATTTTGATTCACATCTGGGTGCCATTTTTTTGCAAGCTCTTTATAAGCGGCCTTAATTTCATCTAGTGTTATTGGTGCGGATAGCCCCATAATTTCAAGGGCCTCCCCTTCGGGGGTGTCGGTCGCAATATGGCGGTTGCGTTTTTCTTCGCGCTTTTTCTCTTTGGCTGCAGCTGCTTCTCCATAAAAATCGCTTGCCTGACGCCTTAATTCATCCTCCATATCAACTTTGCCAGTGAATTTCCATGTTGGACGATTCCCAAATAAGGATTCGTACATATGATTTTGTACGTCTTTATCGCTCATTCCATCAAAATAATTCCATGCCCTGTTGTAATCTGTCACATGCGTTTTACAAAAACGATAATACTCATCTAGCGAACGATCTTTCGGCGCGCGAAAGTCCCCAGCTTTATCGCATCCATTGATTTCACATGTTTTGATTGCAGATTTTTTTAACCCTTCATCAAATTCTGGTGATTTTTCTTTTAACTTTATTTTGCTCATACGTTATTATTATATAATGATTGAGCAACAGCTTAAAGATCTTCTGGAAAAAAATATTGACTGTTATTATTTGGAAGTGGTTAATGAAAGCCATCTTCACAATGGTCATACTGGATCACCAGGAACGGGTCAAAGTCATTTTAGTGTTTTAGTTGTTTCAGATGATTTTTTAAATCAATCTAAAGTTGTGCGGCATTCTATGATATATAAATGTGTTAACCCTCTGTTTCAAAATGGCCTTCATGCGTTATCTATAAAAACTTTTACAAAAGACGAATACAAAAGCATGTAATTTATCTTGTAATACAAACGTATTAAAACTACCATAGGTTGTAATGTGAAACATAAGATGTGAAAATGATATAAGGGACACAGCAATGGGGAAAGAGGGAAAGACGGCTTTGATTAGCCGTAATATTACAGTCAATAAGAGAAGGACGTCTATTCGTTTAGAGGCACAGATGTGGCTAGCTCTAAAGGAAGTCGCGCTTCGTGAAAAATGCACGATCCACGATATATGCACGATTATAGCAGGTCGAAAATCAGCCAGTATTACTTTAACCGCCGCTATTCGTACCTTTCTAATGCTGTATTTTAAAGCAGCGGCAACCGAAGAGGGGCATCAAAAAGCAGGGCATGGAGCCTTTAAAATGATGTTGGCAAGGGCGGCAAATCAGCCAAAAGAGCAGGGATATGGTGATGATTATGAGGCGAGGGGGAACAGAACCTGATCTATCTCATTGCCAACATCAATACGGCTAAAAATTCCCATTGTTCAGGCTTTGCAAATCGCACACACTGAATATATGACATTTAATAATAATTTATCTGGCCTTGAGGCGCGAAAAATAAGATTAATCATGCATCTGAGGCGGCAAGGTGTAACATGTTCTAACACGTTACGTGCCATGGAGTTAATTCCAAGAGAAATTTTTGTCCCATCAACTTTTCAGCATCAATCCTATGAAGACATGGCATTGCCAATCGGTTTGGGGCAAACTATATCACAACCCTTGGTTGTGGCGTCGATGACTCAATCCTTGCAACTAAACGACAGGCATAAAGTCTTGGAAATTGGAACAGGGTCAGGATATCAAGCCGCAATTCTTTCAAAACTATGCCGAAGACTTTACACAATTGAACGCCACAGGCCTTTGTTAATTCAGGCCGAAGAAAAATTCGCTGAAATGCGCTTGCGTAATATTACCGCAATGAATGGCGATGGTATGAAGGGGTGGAGCCCACAAGCTCCGTTTGATCGTATTATTGTGACGGCTGCTGCGCATGGTGATATTCCTCGCGAGCTGATGAATCAATTGGCAGTGGGGGGTGTTATGGTCGCCCCGGTTGGTGACAGTGATACAGACCAGCGCCTTGTAAAAATCACAAGGCGTAGCGAGGATAAATTTGACAGGGATGAGATGTTTAACGTTCGGTTTGTGCCATTATTGCCAGAAGTCGCAGAAGATACGAAAGACATCGACCCAGAATTTAATCAGATGAATGCTTATGCCTGAAAACGGCGTTAGGGTTTAAATATGGTAAGAAAACAAGCTAATTTTTATTTTCAAATATTTTTATATCTTACTATTCTAACATCTTTGTCTTCCTGCGGTCATTCGCCTGCGAATGTCAAAGTTGTCGATATGGGGTTGAAGGGATCATCGGTTGGTACAGCGATTGTTCAACGTAACGATACATTGTCTGAAATCGCAGAGCGTTATGATTTATCAATGCGCAGCATTATTGCCGCGAATAAGATCAAACCACCTTATGTGATTTACCCTAATCAACGCCTGCGATTGCCTCCACCTAAAACATATAAGGTCCGCAAGGGCGATACGATTTACGAAATTTCACGCATGTTTAGCACAACGCAAACGCGCGTTGTTCGGTTGAACAATATCTCTAAACCTTACCGCATATATGAAGGGCAAGTATTGAAAATGCCAATGCCTGAACAACAAATTGCATCGGTATCGTCGAATACACAGGCCACAAGAACATTAAGACGAAAGGCAAAAATTGCTGCACCTAAAATGACAGGGAATGGTCTATTTAAAATGCCTGTAGATGGAAAAATTATATCATCCTATGGTCCGAAATCAGGTGGGTTGCATAATGATGGTATTAATATTGCTGCCCCGTTGGGGTCGCCGATTATGTCTGGTCAATCTGGCGTCGTGGCTTATACTGGGAATGGGATTGAAGGGTATGGTAATTTGATTTTAATTCGTCATGATGAAGGATATATGAGTGCGTACGCCCATTTGGATCGGATAGCGGTGAAACGTGGTGACATTTTGAAACAAGGGCAAAAAATTGGAGCCGTCGGGCAAACAGGAAACGTTGATCGCCCGCAATTGCATTTTGAAATTCGCAAGGGGGCAAAGGCTCTTAACCCAAAGATGTATTTATAATGACCATGAAAATTATTATTATTGGTGCAAGTGGTGGTATTGGACAGGCCTTTGTCGAAAACTGTAAAAAACGATACCAAGGTGCAGAGATATTTGAATTATCGCGCTCTCAAACAGGATTTGATTTAACCGATGAAACTTCTGTTAAGCAAGCGGCAGAAAAATTTCAGGATCGCGATATTGATATGATTATTTTGGCGACTGGTTTTTTGGGGACTGAGCCTGAAAAGTCACTTCGTGATTTGTCGATGGAAAAAATGGAACGTATCTTTCAAATTAATACATTTGGTCCTGCCTTGGTAATGAAGCATTTTATTCCCAAATTGGCGCGTGATCGGAAATCTGTTTTTGCGGCATTGTCCGCAAGGGTGGGATCAATTGGCGATAATCACCTTGGGGGATGGTATGCTTATCGCGCGTCCAAATCTGCATTGAATATGATGATCCGTAGTGCATCAATTGAGGTTTCCCGCACCAATAAAAATGCCGTAATCATGGGTCTGCACCCAGGGACGGTCGATACATCTTTGTCCAAACCGTTTCAATCGCATGTGCCTGATAAAAAGCTCTTTACCCCTGATCATTCGGCTTCTCAAATGTTAAAAGTTATTTACGATATTGACCCTAAAGATACAGGTCATATCTTTGCCTATGACGGTGAAAAACTGGTTTATTAACCTTTTGTTAAGAAATTATGCTGGACAGTTGATTCTCGAATAATCATACTTAACGTGTGATTCATACATATCATGTTAACCTAAGCTCATGCGCCTTAAAACATTCTATGCAAAAAATATGACCGAAGCTATGCAACAAGTCAAAGAAACATTGGGGGAAGACGCCATCATCGTGGCTACCCGCGATGAAAATGGCGGTGCATCAGTGCGCGTGACTGCAGCGGTAGAGCCAGCAGACGATTTGCCTGATCCATATCCAGATGATTATGAGCCAATAAGAAATCGACAGGCGCAATCGTTTTCGAATGATCGTGTCGATTATCTTCAATATGATAACGAGGAAGATTATGATGGGCAATTGACGGAAGAGTTAACAGACGTGATGTTACGTCACGTTGTGCCCAATGATGTCATGGATAATATTTTGGCCACGGCGGCAATGACGGGATTAGGGAATGCTGAATCTGCGCTTATTGCCGCGTTGGATCATCTTTATAGTTTTCACCCGGTGCCCCATAAATCTAATAAGGCCATGATGTTAGTTGGTGCTCCTGGTGCGGGAAAAACACTTATGATTGCAAAAATGGCGACACAGGCTGTAATGAATGGTTTAAATGTGGCAGTTGTCACCACCGATACAGTGCGCGCTGGTGGGGTTGAACAACTCAATGCTTTTACAAAGATTTTAAAAGTGCCCTTGCAAACGGCAAAAACGCAGGCCGATTTAAAAACGATTTTGAGCCAAACAAAAAACCATGACATTGTCCTGATCGATACTGCTGGTACAAACCCACATGATCCTGATGATATGGCCCGTATCGCGAGATTAATAGATTCCGGCCCTGTTGAACCAATCTTGGCCATGACGGCCGGTGTTGATGCCGAGGAATCATCTGAAATAGCGCGAAGCTTCGCCTTGCTTGGCACAAAAAGAATGATGGCAACACGCTTAGACGTGGCGCGTCGCCTTGGTGGTTTGCTTGCCGCCGCTCAAAAAGGGGGCATGAGCTTTTGCGATATTAGTTTTACCCCACGCGTGACAGACGGCATTGATGCCCTTGATCCCACTAAATTGGCAGGCTTTTTGGTTAAACCAGACCATATTTTAAAATCTTATCAAACCCCTCAATCTCAAAATTCTCGTAAAACCGCAGGACGATCATCATGATAGAAACAGTCAATAAAACTAAAACGCAAACACCGCCTTCATCGGCCTTCCCACAAGGAAAAAATGTCGTTGCGGTGGCAAGCGGAAAAGGTGGCGTCGGGAAGACATGGTTTTCTGTCACTTTAACTCATGCATTGGCAAAACAAGGAAAAAAAGTTTTGTTATTTGATGGGGATTTAGGGCTTGCAAACGTCGATGTCCAATTGGGATTAATGCCAAAGCGTGATTTGAATGATGTTATTCGGGGACGTTTAAGTTTGGATAAGGTTGTTCAACGTTATGAGGCGGGTGGATTTGATATTATCGCTGGACGATCTGGTCAGGCGTCTTTATCGGCGCTGCCGTCGCAACGATTGGCGATGTTACGCGACCAATTGCTTGATTTGGCCAAATCTTATGATGTTGTTATTATTGACCTTGGGGCAGGGGTGGACAGAACGGTGCGTATGATGTCGGCGTCCGCTATTCGATCATTACTGGTGACAACGGATGAGCCAACATCACTCACTGATGCTTATGCTTATATTAAGTTAGGCGCGGCGGCGGGCATGTCAAAACGTGTGAGTATTGTTGCCAATCAGGCCGTAAACCCAATTGAAGGTGAAAAAACATATAAAACCTTATTAAAGGCTTGTGAAAATTTCCTACGTTTAACCCCGCCCTTGGCAGGGATTGTCCGCCACGACCCCCGCGTAAAGGATTCTATCCGCGCGCAGTCACCGATTTTAACGCGCTCACCCAATACCGAGGCAGCACAGGATGTTGAAAAAATCGCAATGTATGTGGACAGTCTGATTAAAAAAGCCGCAGTAGGATAGGACTAATCCTGTTATACTGCATTTATGACGACAATTAATCCTTATGGAACGATTACGGCTGGTGGTTCAACCAATCCGTTTTTGACTCAGCAGGGTAAGATACTGTCCCTGCCACCCAATTTGCAAAGCCTGTCTTATACCAGCACTGTTCAGGGGCAAGTTATCTCGCAAAATAAAGGTGTGAATCAAATTCAAACTTCGCAAGGGATTGTGGAAATTGCGCTGAGAGCGGCCCTGCCTGTTGGAACAAAAATAGACGTTCAAATTTCCGCAGGGCAACCACCGCGTCAGGCCACGGTGCAACCGACAATTGTGCAAACATTAAAAGACGAAACAGGTAATAGCACTGCGCAATCGCAAAAAGCCGAATCCACACCACCACAAACCGCTTCAACGCAAAATATTGCTGGGGTGAAAAATTTGCAGAACACAGCGCAACAGGCAACCATTCTGCGCGATCCATCTGCTTCATCTGTGTTGCAACAAGGTCAATCGGTTCGTTTGCTGTCATTTCCGCCATCTCAACAGATTTTGAGTTATATTCCAAATACGCGCGCTCTGCCTGATTTGCCTGTCATGCAAACACAAATAAATACCGTTTCATCATCGTCATCGGCTACTATTTCGCAAATAACGAATACATCTGTTACTCTTCAACCGCCATGGGCTTTGCCTCCTTTACCGCCAGTTGGACAATACGTATCACAGTTTGTAGATTTAACACCTGTGAGAGTGCGGAGCG